>DASXSL010000038.1:0-4704 GCA_036506035.1 Gemmatimonadaceae bacterium
GCCCTGTGCCGGCGGCTTGATCGTCCAGCCGGTGAAGGCGCGCGCGACGTTGATCACATCCTGCTGGGTGTATCCGCCGTCGACGCCGAGCGTATGCAGCTCTAGCAATTCCCGGCCGTAGTTCTCGTTGAGTCCCTGACGTTGCCGTTGCTGCTGTGGTTGCTGCGGCGGGGGCTGCACCGGCACACGCATTGGGCCGAAGATCCCACCAATTCCGCGGCGCGGAAACGGAACCACGCGGACGCGCGGGACCTGATTGGGTCCCTGCAGCGTCGGCTGTGTGCTGTCCGCCATGCTGCGTGCGTTGTCCAGATAGAAGAGCATCGCCGGACTTTTCGCCACTGCCTCGAGCAGGTCGCGGAATTTTCCGAGCGCATTTGGCCGGATCACGTTCTGATCGAAGTCGACGAGGTAGTACGGCTCCGGTGCGCCCTTGGCTGCGTAGATGTTGAAGTGGTTCTCCCAGAAATCGGTCATCACTTCCTGGAGCTGCCGCTCGCTGGCGACCGCCCGCGCCACGCGCGATGACTGGAGTTGGGTCACGACCTGACGCCGCCCGTTCTGTTGCTGGCGCAACTGCATCAGCATCGCGCTGTCGTCGGCGGTCATTCCTTTGGTCGAGTCGGCGCGATCGCGCTTGACGACGCGGCGCTCTTGCTGCTGCTGAGCGTACTGCCGGAGCAGATCGTTCTGATCCTGATTGAGCGCCGAGTAGCGTGAGACGAACGCGTTCATGGCGTCGTCGTTGATTTTTTCGGGATAGAGCTGCTGATCGATCCACTTGTCGAGTCCGACGGCGCGAACCTTCTGCGCATCTCCCGGCCGCGCACCAAACGTAAGTCGACTTAGCGCCTGGATGATCTGCTGATCTGCGGGCAGCTCACGGACATCGGACCGCGCTATAACGGTTTTTTGCGGGGCCTTCGCACCGGATTTCTGCGCGGATGCGCCAATCGGGGCGACGCTGAGTAGCGCAGCGCTGATCAGAACCAGTTTTGTGATTCGCATCATCTCCCTCGAACCAACGTCCTGCAGATTAGACGCGTAGGTCTAGCAGAGCGTTAAGCCTCTTAACGCAGGTTTGGCGATTGGGTGCCAACCTTCCTGCTCTGAAGGCTATCTAATAGGTGCTGACAACATAGCCAGTTAATTTCTCCGCCCTTATGTCCTCGATTTCCGAACGCCTTCTTTCCGCCCTCGGCGGATCCTACACCATTGAGCGTGAGCTCACTGGTGGCGGCATGGCGCACGTTTTCGTGGCCGAGGACCACGACCTGGGGCGCAAGGTCGTCATCAAGATTCTGCCGCCCGAGCTCGCAGCGTCAGTCTCGGCTGAGCGCTTTCGTCGGGAGATCCTGACTGTCGCGCGGCTTCAGCATCCACACATCGTTCCGATTTTGAAGGCGGGCGAAGTCGACGGCCTGCCGTACTTCGTGATGCCTTACGTCGATGGCGAATCGATCGACGTCAAGCTGCGCCGCACGGGCGCACTCACGGTGCGCGAGACGCTGGCGATCATGAAAGATGCAGCCCGGGCACTCGCTTTCGCGCACGAGCACGGCGTCGTGCACCGCGACATCAAGCCCGGCAACATTCTTCTCGCCGCCGGCTCGGCGACGGTGACCGACTTTGGCGTCGCGAAAGCGCTGTCGTCGGCGCGCCGCTCCGGCGAGAAGGGCAACGGTCTCACCAATACCGGCATGTCGCTTGGCACCATTCTCTACATGGCGCCCGAGCAAGCGGCCGGTGATCCCGACATCGACGGCCGCGCCGACATCTACTCGCTCGGCGTGACCGCGTATGAGATGCTGGCCGGCGACGCGCCGTTCGCGAATCTCAATCCGCGCGAGATGCTGACGGCGAGACTGACCCTGCCGCCTCCGCCGCTGTCGACGATTCGCAAGGACGTCCCGATCGGTCTGGAGAAGTTGATTGCCAAGTGTCTCGCGATCGATCCGGCGGATCGACCACAGTCGGCTGCTGCGTTGGTGGAAGCGCTCGAGGATCCCGAGACGATGAGCGGATCGTTTGCATCGACTGCCAACATCGCTCGTCACGGCAAGCGAGTGAAGCGCGCGGTGATCGGCGGTCTGGCATTGATCGGCGCGATCGTTGTGAGCGCCGGGATCTACGCCAAGCTGCACACCGGCAACGCGTCGGCGCTCGCCGAGTCGACTGCTGCGCACAAGCCAGTCGACCTCGGCGTCATCGCGGTGCTGCCGTTCGTGAACCTCGGCGTTGATTCGGCGAATGCGTACCTGGCGACGGGAGTGACGAACGCAGTCGCTGCCAAACTGCTCAGGACGCCCGGTCTGCGTGTTCTTGCGCCCGGTCGTCCGCGGTCGGTGAAGCGTCGGAGCGACACCGCATCGACGGCGAGCGTCGAGGCGCGGCTCGTGCTCGAGGGGACGGTGGAGCGTTTTGGCAATCGTCTGCGCGTGACGGCGCGTTTGAGCAGCACCGCCGCCGACGTGATGCAGTGGGCCGATGTCTACGATCGCGATGTGAAGGACATTTTCGCCGTCGAGGACGAGATCGCCGACGCGATCGTAGCGTCGGTGACGCCGATGACCGGGCAGAAACGGGAATAAGCGGGTTAAGTACCGCTCTCCGTAACCCGTAACCCGTAACCCGTAACCCGTAACCCGTAACCCGTAACCCGTAACCCGTTACGCGTTGCCCGTTGCCCGTTACCCGTTTCCCGTTTCCCGTCTCCCGCTTCCCGTCTCCCGCCTCCCGCCTTCCGTTTTCCGGCAACCGAATCTATTCATTTTGGCCCTTGATTCGGTATTTGTTCGGAGTAGCTTTTCGGGAGTGCCACCGTTGGCTACCGAGCGATCCCGATGTCGAAGACGGACTCCATATTCAGCTCCGACCAATACGCGACCGTTGCGGAGCGCATCGAGCTGTTTTATTCGCGCTTTCCGCAGGGGCGGATCAATACCGAGCTCGTCGCGCGCGAAGACGGCGAGATCACTTTCAAAGCTCTCGTTTATCGCACTGCCAATGACACATTCGCTGCCGCGACCGGTTGGGCGTCGGAGCGAGTCGGCGATAGCGACATAAATACGGTCGCGTGTCTCGAGAACACCGAGACGTCCGCTGTTGGTCGTGCGCTCGCCAATCTCGGCTTTACTGCGAGCTCGAAACGTCCCAGTCGTGAAGAGATGGAAAAAGTGGCGCGCCTCAGAAGCAGTCTCTCCTTGAGGCAAAAGCGAGAAGAACGAGCACAGCTCCAGTCGCTGCCGAACGTCACCGACGACTTTCTGGAAATCCTTGCCCGAGCAGAGCAGCAGGGATTTCCACTTCGACGCTCGGAGATTCTGCGCGAGCGCGTCAAACAGCCCGGTCTCTCAGCGTCGCGAGTGAGAAAGATCGAGAGCTCAATACGAACCTGGGTTCGCCGACACGAGATGTAACGCGCTGGTGTGCGTCTGATGGGGACGCGGGGGCAATGACGAGCGAGGAGGGAAGCATCCGGTGGAGCGGAGCGACAACACTGCGCAGCGTGAAGACGAAACAATCGCCTCCACGCGTTATCCGACGTCTGCGCGACTGCTCGCTGCCATCCATCGCGGTGATGAAACGGCGATCAGAGAGTTGTTTCTGCTCTACGCTCCTCTGCTCAGGGATCAGGCAAGGCGCATGAGCATCGGTAGCCACGAGCGAGCCGAAATCGTCACAACGATGCTCGACGATGTCGTGCTTCATTTGATGGAGCACCAGATCGCACCGCGACATTTGACGAGATATCTGGTCGCCTCACTTCGTAATCGCGCTCGCAATTGGCACCGCGACGCGCAACGACGACAAGCGACACATGAGCATGCGTACAGCGATGTGGGCACCTCCCGACAACAGATCGTGGCCGAGTGCCACTCCGAGTACGGAGTACGCGCCAGTCACGTCTCCGACCACGATACGTCCTTACCCGTCCGCCCCTCGATCGCAAAACTGGCAGAGAGGGCCGTTCAGGAGCTGACACACGGAGAGACGACGATGCTGATCTGCCTCGGCCGTCACATGCCCCTCCGCGAGATTGCCGAGCAGCTGGGCATCACTTACGGGACGGCGCGAGTTCGACTGCATCGGCTGCGTGAGCGTTTTAGAAAGCTTACCCTCGAGCACATCCAGGCTTTGAAATCGAACGAGCGAGAAGAGCTGGAGAGATTTTTTCGGCGCGCCGAAGTCACCCTGACTCGGAAGGCGGTGGCCAAACAACAGGAGAGAACCAATGGTCAGGCTTGATGATCGAGCGATCGACGACCTAATGTCGGCGGTGGGAAGGGAGACCGAGCTGGCGGATGACGATCTCACCCTCCAGGATGAGCGCTTTCTGTTATGGCTGGCGAGCGATCTGCAAACCGGACTCGATCATGACCAGCGCTCGCAAGACGAGCGTGACGCCGCCGAATTCGCTCGACGTGCACTGACTCGATTGGAGGTCGGCCTGGCGGAAAAGAGATTACCGCGTCGCCAGCTGCGTGAGCGTGCGGCGTCGATCCGGGCCACCCTGGCGCATTCGGTTCCAGCGGCGAGCAGGGAGCGTTGTGCGACGATTCTCGATCTTGCTGTCGCGGCGGGCAGTGGTCGCGAGCTGTGGGACGAGCCGTGCGACCGCTGGCTGGAGCTGCCGGATGATGTTCCGTCCGGCCGCTACGTCGCGTTGCGCGTTGCCGGCGACAGCATGGCTCCCGTGCTCGG
>DASXSL010000039.1:0-25933 GCA_036506035.1 Gemmatimonadaceae bacterium
ATCGCGCTGTAGTGAACGAAGCAATCCTTCTGCCCGTTGTCAGGTGTGATGAATCCAAAGCCCTTCGCGTCGTTGAACCACTTCACTTTGCCGGTCGTACGCATTCCCAACTCCTGAAAAAATTGTGTCTTGGGGAGCGGAGAAAACGCCCGACCCTCGACAATCTGATATGCGGGTCTCATGCAACCCCGCACTGGAAAAAGCCAAACGCACGGGCTAGCACCCATACCCTGGCTCGACTTGGCGGAAAAAATAGCAAGGACCGCCTGAGCAGACAATAGAGAGATTTAAGGTCCCACCCTGTGCACCTTCGTGACGAAATACTCCGTCTCCCCGAAGCACGAGCTAGGGATACCCTTATGCTGCTCATACGTAAGCGACACTTGTTTCCCGGCGTTTTCCTCGACAACGTGCGCAATCGAGTCATTCCTTACCGTGAATGCGAAAATCTGCGGCGTTGCTCCGGGCAGAGGTGTCATCGCAATCTCACCCTCCCACGTCTTACAGATCCAACCTTTCTTGGAAATCTTCTGGATGTATCCCGCGCGCTCGCCGGTCGAATAAGTGTATCCCAACGAGATCCAGATCCACAGCGCGATGATCACGACAGGAATCATCAAAATCGACAGCAGTATTATCAGCACCTTGTTGCGCTTCTTGTGTGTGGGTGCCGGAGCGGCGGGCGCGGCAGGCGCCTCTGAAGCGGCGGGCGCCTCTGAATTTTCGGGGGTATCAGCCATCTAAGCTCCGCGGAGTCCGGGAAGGGAATGCTGCACGCCGTTCTTGTGCATCGCTCGGGCCACGGAATTAGCTTTCGAATTGCTCACACGCAAGCACAAGTTGCCCACGATAGCTCGCAGAAATTCAGCCACTGCCCTCATCGGCGGTGTACCGGTTGGATCGGCCCATCCGATCGTCGTCCAGTCAATGACGAATACCGATACCGCAGATGCTTCAGCGACGGCACTTCAGGTCGCGGAGCTGGCGAACGCCGGCAGCCAACTGGTTCGAGTCACCGTCAACAACGACGAAGCAGCTCGCGCCGTACCCGAAATTGCCAGCAGGCTCGCCGACATGGGCATCTCGGTCCCGATCATTGGCGATTTCCACTACAACGGTCATCTGCTGCTGACTAGATATCCCGAGACCGCCAAGACGCTGGCCAAGTACCGCATCAACCCTGGCAATGTTGGCGGCAAGCGGCGCGACGAGAATTTCAGGACCATCATCCAGGTCGCACTGGATAACGACAAGCCAGTCAGAATAGGAGTTAACTGGGGCTCACTGGACCAGGATCTCCTCACCACGATGATGGACGAAAACGCTAGCAGTGCCGAGCCGCTGGATGCCAAGGAGGTCTATATCGAGGCAATGATCCAGAGCGCGCTACGGTCCGCGGCCATCGCCGAGGAAATGGGACTTGGCCACGATCACATCATCATCTCCGCCAAGGTCTCCGGCGTTCAGGATCTACTCGAAGTCTATCGTCGGCTCGGCTCGCGTTGCGATTACCCGCTGCACCTCGGACTCACCGAAGCAGGTCTTGGCTCGAAGGGAATCGTCGCCAGCACTGCCGCGCTTTCCATTTTGTTGTCGGAAGGAATCGGAGACACCATCCGCGTCTCACTGACACCTCGACCTGGCGGTGACAGGACCGAGGAAGTTCGTGTCGCTCAGCAAATTCTTCAGTCGCTCGAGCTCCAGAGTTTCAACCCGCAGGTGACCGCTTGTCCGGGCTGCGGCAGAACTACGTCGACCTTCTTCCAGCATATGGCAGAAGATATCCAGACCTATTTACGCGAGCAGATGCCAGCGTGGCGCGATCGGTACCCGCGTGTGGTCGATATGAAAGTTGCGGTCATGGGATGTGTTGTTAACGGTCCGGGTGAATCAAAACACGCGAACATAGGAATCTCTCTCCCCGGAACTTTCGAAGAACCGAAGGCGCCCGTGTACATAGACGGAAAGTTGGCGATCACGCTGCGTGGCGAGACGATCGTCCCGGAGTTCCTGAAGATCCTCGATGATTACGTCGAGAAAACGTACGGGGCAGGGGCCACTCCGGCGCTCAGATAGCGCGTCTCAGCGCGCGAGCTTCTCTAGCTCCGCCGAAACCTTGTCCAGCTCACCCATGATCGCCGCATCGAAGCCGAGCTGGTCGAGTCGCTCATGCACCTGACGAAACCACGCTGCCGTGGCTGCACGGCCTCCGCCGAAGCGAGCCCAGACACTCTCCGGATCGACGGTTCTTCGCAGATCCGACAGGATAGACGAGGCGTTGTGGATGTTGTCTGCAGCACACACCCACCGCGCGCTCTCGTTGGCAGCTGCTAATCGCTCGAGATAATCTGCGCGACGTTCCTCCGGCGAAAACTCGACGCCGTCGTCATCCTGCCGCCGATAGGTGACGGCCAGCACGGTGTCCATGACCTTTCCGCCAAACTTGTCGCCTATCCGCTGCTCCAGCATTTCACGCGAATACCCATCTCTGACGCAGTCCTCTATCACATCGTGCAGGATCCCGGCGACGACTGTGTCGTTGTCCCGTCCGTAACGCGTCAGGATGATCGCAACGTTCGCTGGATGCGTAAGGTAGGGAAGCTTGGTCCCTTTCCGCACCTGGCGATCGTGATGCTTCGCTGCGAAAGCGAGAGCATGATTGATGACGTCAGAATAGCCAGTGACTGTCATTGCGTCGTCATTGCAAACCAGGATACGAGCCGCTCGAGTCCCTGCTGGTCCTCGTTCTTGAACGCGTCGAGCCGGTCAGAATCTACGTCGAGGACCGCTATTAATTCACCCCTGGCATTGACCACGGGGACAACTATCTCCGACCGCGACTGCGAATCGCACGTGATGTGGCCAGGAAATTTCTCGACATCCGGAACGACGAGCGTTCTCATCTCGGCGGCCGCTGTCCCGCAAACTCCCTGTCCAAACGCAATGTCGAGACAGCCGAGACTACCCTGATAAGGCCCTACCCGTAGCAGCTGGCCCGGTATGACAACACGGTAGAACCCTGTCCACAGATGGCCGAATGCATGATGGACGAGAGCTGCAATCGTAGCCATCGCCGTAATCTCATCATCAACGCCATTCAGAATCGCGTCGGCGTGTCCCTTCAACTCAGCGTACGCCCGAGCCTTGGGGACACGTCGCAAATCAGGAATTGTCTCAGCCATTCGGATTATTGCGCGGTGGCAAGCTCCGGCTGAAATGATCCGGATTGTCTCGTGGCGCCGAGCATTTCTTCACGGGTCTCGAGCTGTGGCATTTCAGCATCCCATAATACGAGTCCGTGAATTCTCATATCGGCGCCACGCAGACTATCGACGGCGGATTTGAGTCCTCCAACTGTGGTGTGCGCGATTCGCGCACAGAGAATTACGTCCGGAGCTGGGATGATGCTGTTTGCACTTCGTTGCACGTAGCTCGTCGGCGCGGCGATGATTATGAAGTCGTAGCGCCGTTGCATTCTCGCCAGCTCTCTCCGTACCTCCTCAACAACATTCGGCTCAGGAAGTCCGGACCTGCGAGTGCCGCTCGGCAACACATCCAGCGGACGATCGCGACCAATGGTAGTCGGTACAATCGCCTCCGGCCACGTTGCATGGCCGAGAATGATCCCAGACAAGCCTGGATCAGGCCTGATCCGCAATACACTGGCGACGCTGCACGTCGTCGGATCCACATCGACGAGCAGAGTGCTCCGCGCCTCGTACGCAGCTGATGCTGCCAGATTTGCTGCAACGGTGGCGACGATTCCAGGATCGTCGCCAGTGATTGTCACTATTGGTACGCTCGCTTCGACCGATGCGATGTGCAGATAGAGAGTTCTGTAGCTCTCAGATACGACATCGATCAGAGGCGGCGCTTCGATGTCCGCCTGGCGCCGACTTCGCTCGACCACGATCTCCGGCGGCCTGATAACGGTCAACACCCGCGCGCCGCTTACCTGTTCAGCTTCTCTGGGATCGGCGATGTGCGGCCGTTTGAGCTCGGTACCGAAGGAGGCGGCAAATCCGACCGCCAGTGCGAGGACCACTGCGGCAGCGAGCATCGCCCATGGTGGCGCGCCGACATTAGCCAGTTCACGTGCTCGTGTCGTTTCACGATCAATGCGCGCATTCTTCTGATTGATCTGATCGAGCTGCCTAGCGGCGGTGGTATAACCCTGCTGCGCTGCTGTCCGTTGCGCGAGCACCCGCATCGTGTCGACTGTAATCACCGGCTTGACTACCGGCGCGGGTGTCGGTCGAATCAGGGCAAGCTTTCCTCTCACTTCTCCGCGCTTGACGTCGGCGATTCCTTTTATCTCACGGCCGATCGCCGTCGCTCTCGAGGTCAGCGCCAGATAGACAGGATCGACCCCGCCCACCGCACCGAACGCTTCTCTATCCCTTTCAATCGCTGCCAGGGAATCGAGCAGGACGCGTACTCGCGGATCAGCGGCGACGGTCGGGGACGCAGCCAGAGCACGATACGAAGTGGGAAGGGGAGCGTTCTCCGCTCTGTCGATCAAACGATTGAGGGTAGCGAGCTCGGCACTTAGCGAGTCGCGCTGCGCTCTGACGGCGGGTGGAAACGTGTCGATGACGGCAGCCGGAACCGGTGTCAGGGCCTGCCGTGTTGCATTCAGAATCGAGTCAGCTGTATTGACCTGTGCGAGGTAACGATCTCTCGCCGCGATGGTTGGTGCGGAATCAGTTCTGGCTTCAATTCTCGAAGCGACAGCCAGTGCCTTTTTTGATGCACTTCTAGGCACGATCACGAACGCAATCAATGCAGCGATGAACACGACGCCGCCGACGATTCCGAACACGAGGACACGCCGAAGTGCATTCCGGGCCCTGGCCGCCATCCACAGATAGGCAGAGCCACCACTCATCCGTGCAATGCTGTGAACGTTCATGAGTCAAAGATTCACCGAGTGTGACACGCGCGCAACAAAAACGGCGGGAGCTTTCGCGCCCGCCGTTCGCTGCAGTTAATCTCCTACTGAACGGTTACTACACCCTTCATGCCCAGGGCGAGATGTGGGGTACAGTGGATGGGGTACTGCCCCGGCTTGATCTTCCCGAACGAGATGGTGACTGACTCACCATTGTTTGTCTTCAGGGCGCTGGATAGCTCACCCATCTTGTCGGAGCCCATATTCGCGTCGAGCTGCGGTCTGACGTCGGGCGGAATCGTGGCCGGATCGAACGCCACGTTGTGTGGACCACCGCTAACTACGACGAACTTGATCGCGTCACCCTGCTTGACCGTGATATTTGCCGGCTCGAAGCGATAGCCCTTTGCATCGCCGACCATGTTCACGGTCTTGGTGGTACCCGTGATCGGAGCTGCCGCGACCGCGCCGCCCGTTGCCCCGGTCGTGGTCGACGCTGCTCCACCAGCTGTAGTGGTCATTGTCGCGGTGCTGGTATCCACTGCGACGTGAGTGGTATCAGCAGACTGTTTCTCCCCGCCTGCGCAGGCGCCGAGTGTTATTGCTCCAACTGCAACCGCCAATCCGTAGAACCGCATCTTTTGAGGCCTCCCAGAGCCGCACTGTAGTGCACTTGCCAGAGTAGTTTTCCAACCTTCCGAGATTGTGAATTTATTCACAAGCTCGCCGAGACGCAATCAAAGCCGCAGTTTCGGTCTCATGATTCGTGCCTCGATGCACTTCCGCGTCAAATGATCGCAATCCCGGCCCTGGATCTTCGCGGTGGCGCGTGTGTCCAGCTCGCTGCGGGATCGTATGACAACGAGCTTTTTCGCATTCCCGATCCGGTTGGAGTCGCAATCGCCTGGCGACAATACGGCTTTCGACATTTGCACGTTGTTGATCTCGACGCCGTCGCCAGCCGCGGCAACAACACCACTGAGATCCAGTCGATCCTCGGCGCGACCGATGTGGAAGTACAGGTCGGAGGAGGAATCCGCAGCAGGGAGCTGATTCAGCGCTGCCTGGACGACGGAGCAGAACGCGTGATCATCGGCACGCGCGCCCTGGAAGATCCAGACTGGCTCGTGGAGATGAGTGAGACGTTTCCGGGCCAGATCGTCGTCGCGGCCGACGTACGCGATCGCAAAGTTCTGTCGCACGGCTGGACACGTACACAACCCATGCTCGTGCTCGATCTCGTTCAGGACTTGAATGGGCTCCCGCTTGCCGGTGTTCTCGTAACGGCGGTCCACCGCGAGGAAGCAATGCGCGGTACCGACTTGCCGCTGATGGAGGATGTTGCCGAGACGGCCGAATTTCCGGTTTTTGCATCCGGAGGACTGGGCAGCCTCGGCGATCTTCGCGCGCTGGCTGATCGTGGAGTGGCCGCCGCCGTTATCGGGATGGCCCTCTACACCGGTGCTATGGATCCCTGGGTAGTTGCCGAGGAATTCTCGGAGTAAATCAGAAGAGTGCGATTGTCCGCGGATCGAGCTTCGATGGATCACCGACGTACGCGAAGCGAAATCCCTTCATGTATCTTCGAGCAACGCGCTGAACTGCTTCGGGAGTGACGTTCTTCAGCTCCTGTACAAACTGATCGGCTTCCCGGTAATCGCCCTCATAGAGCTGCGATCGAGCCAGGAAGTCGGCCTGGGCGGCGTTGGTTTCGTTGTCCAGGAAATATTCGGTGAGAAACTGCTGCTCGAGCTCTTTGAGCCCTACTGGGTCTAGCATTCCCGTTTGTAGATCGGCAATCGCTGCGTGCATCAGCTTCAACGCTGTATCGGGAAATGCTGTCGTGATGTACAATCCACCAACGGTTGCCGCCCGATCCACGAACGGGGCGCGCACCTCATAAGTCAGATTCTGGCGGGCTCGGATCTCCGCGAACATGCGCCCGGTCAGCACCGAGGTCGCTACTCTGAGCGCCTGATAGTCGGATCCATTTGCCAGCGGGCCGCTATAGTAGCCCAGTATGTAATTGGTCGGGAGCTGACGGCGCTCGATCACGACCGCTGTCTGTGCCTCCGGGACCCGCGGTGGAGGCGTCCACTTGTAGTTGCCACGCGGAAGCTTTCCCAGTGATTGCAAGACCAGCCGTTCTATGTGAGCACGATCGACATTCCCGACAACGACCAGCAACATGCGTGATGTGACGAATTGAGTACGGTGATAATCCCGCAGCGTCGCCGAGTCGAGTGACTGGATTGACTTCTCGTTTCCAACGACCGAGACCGAATACGGATGACCGACATAGGTGATGCTGTCTGCCAGGTAGTCGGCGAGTGCGTCGGGATCGTCTCGACGCTGTCTGATCCCCGACAGGTACTGAGCCTTCACCAGCGCAATTTCGGATTTCGCCAGCGTCGGATGCATGACCCGGTCGGCGAAAATGGCCCAGGTGGAATCGAAGACTTCAGTGCTCGACCGAACTCCCGTCATCGTCCAATCAGCGCTCGGTGCTACGACTATCTCGCTCCCGAGTTTCGACATCACATTGCGCAGCGAATTCTTGGGATAGTGAAGCGTTCCTCGCTCGGAGACGTCGAGCAGAATAGGCTCGATACCCGCGTTCGCCTCCGTTACCTGCCGGGCTCCGCCCAACAGGTAAAGATTCGCCGCGACGACATTGTTCGCGTCGTTCTGACGCAGGATGACGCGGACCCCCGATACGTCGAAGCTTGTCGTCGCCGACGTCAGAGCCAGTGCAACTGCCAGTAGCATTAGCGGGTCCCCACCATTACAAGTTCATCTGGAGCAAGCTTGAGAGACTGACGCGCATCTGGCGCAATCAGAACCCCTGTGATGTGAGGCTTGCCGACGATGTATCGACGCGCATACGCGCGCAAATCTGAGGTGGTCTGTTGTGCCATGTTGTCTACATATCCCATGTAGTACTCGAGGCTGGCAACGCTCCACCAGAACCCGAGAGTATGGGCGAAGCCGGATGCGCGCTCGCGATCGAAGGCCGAACTTACGGCACGGTGCGCTTTCACAGCTTCCAATTCATCGGTGGTGAAGTAATTGGGGGTATCGAACTTTGCGATCTCCTCATAAAGCGCGTTGAGCGCGGGGCGAAGTTGCTCAGGCGATGTCTGCCCAACGATCGAGATCGGTCCGGTGTGGTTGAGGGTGTAGTAATTCACGCCGATGGATTGCCACAATCCGCTATCGACCAGCTTTTGCTGAAACTGGGAGCGTTGATCGTTCAAAACATCGGAGAACACGTCTGCGGCGTAAGTCGACTTTGGATCCTGTCCGACACTTGGTCCTTGCCACGCAATCTGAACAGTCACAGCGCTTACGGGCGCTTCAACGACTACGCCTTCACTTTGTTGTAGCGCCGGGATGTGCGGAATCGGATCGGTGACGAACGGATCCGCACTCCGACTCCAGCTTCCGAGCTCCCGCTCGGCCAGAGCGAAGACCGTTGCCGGATTGACGTCTCCGGCGACAATGAGAGCGGAATTGTTCGGGACGTAGTATTTCGTCTGAATTGTCCGCATTTTCTCCGGCGTCGTGGTCGAGACGATCTGCCGATTGCCAACCGTGTTTTTTCGACTGTAGTTCCCGGGGTATAGTTTCAAGTCCAGTTGGCGCTGCAGAGCGAAGAATGGACTCGACTCGTTCCGATCGTATTCTCCAATTACTACCTGCCTCTCGCGCTCTAGCTCGTCCCGTCGAAAGAGCGGGGTCTGTATGGCGGCCGCCATGAGCTGGAGCGCATCGCCGAGCCTTTCCGTCGGCACCGTCATGTAGTAATTGACCACCTCTTCGCGGGTGGATGCGTTGAATACTGCCCCCAGGTCAGAGGCTTGGTCCCAAAACTGGTTTGGCTCGGGGTACTTTTGATCCGCCTTGAAGAACATGTGCTCGTACATATGGGCCAGACCCTCGTACTCCGGCGTCTGGGTAAAGGCGCCGTTCTTTACGTCGATCTCAATCGTCGCTAAGGGGACGCCGTGGTTCTCGACGACGATTACCTCGAGACCGTTGGGCAGAACCCTGCGTTGAATGATTTTCTCGAGCTCGGCCCGTTGGCCCCACGCGTGCATTGGAGCAAGCACGAGCATGAGGCCCGCCAGAGTAGCATAGTAACGCAGGAAACCTTTTCTTTCGGACATGGCAGAAACTGTGAAGGCCCGCCCGGACACTTACGGGCAACTGACAACTCGACTAGACGCCAAGAGGCTCAAGCGCAATGAGCCTCTTGCTCAATACACCACATTCAAGATCGGCGGTCCAGCCGATCTCTTTTACGATGCAACATCGACAGATGATCTGGCAGGGGCCGTAACCGCTGCCCGCGATCTCGGTATCGATTACTTCGTCCTCGGCCTCGGCGCCAACATCCTCATCGGAGACAAGGGAGTCCGGGGGCTCGTGATCCGCAATACATCGAGCCACCTCAAGTTCTTCGACGACGGTCGCCTCTGGGTCGAGAGCGGAGCCGTAATGGCGAAACTCATACCGCTGGCGGTCGAACGTGGCCTGTCAGGCCTCGAGCACTACGTTGGAATCCCGAGTACAGTCGGCGGTGCAGTCTGGCAGAACCTGCATTTCCTCTCGCCTGCTCCGGCCCGAGAGCGGACGATGTTCATCGCAGAAGTCTTTGAATCCGCCGATTTGCTCAGCCATGCTGGAAAAAGGATCACCGTCGACCGTGATTACATGAACTTTGGTTACGACACCAGTACACTCCATAGGCAGCGCGACATCGCACTGGCAGTGACGTTCAAGCTCGAGCGCGGTGACCAAGCAGTGATGCATCGCATCATGCAGGAGAACCTGAGCTGGCGGGGAGGGAAGCATCCCTGGCTGGAGTACCATCCCAGCGCTGGTTCGATCTTCAAGAAAATCGAAGGCGTGGGGGCAGGGCGCTTGATCGATCAGGTGGGGTTGAAGGGCTTTCGCCACGGCGACGCGCAGATTTCACACATTCACGCCAACATTATGGTGAATCTTGGCAAGGCCACGGCGAAGGACGTGCGTGAGCTGATCGAGATAGCGCAGGCAAAAGTCGCTGAGCGCTTTGGCCAGCATCTGGAGCCTGAGATCGGTTTTATCGGCGAGTTCTGATAAAGTCGCTCACCGACTCCGATCGGGTTATCCGCATCACGACCGGAGAACACTGGAGCAGGCAGCGAGACAACGCTCCAACGTTTCAACCGTGTGATCACCCATGTGACCAATGCGGAACGTTGAGCTCTTCAACTTTCCGTACCCGTTGCCGACTACGATTCCGCGCTTACCCACAGTTGCGGTGAAATTTTCGGCGGGAAGGTCTGTCGGGAGTCTGATTGTGGATACTGTCGGTGACTGTGAACCGAGCGGTGCGATGTTCACGACCTTTCTGCCGGTCTCGTCACTGATTTTTACCAGCCAGTCCTGCGTCCGCGCTGCCATCTGCTTGTGGCGTGCCCAGCGCGCTTCGAGGCCTTCTGAGGCAATCGACTTCAGCTGTGCTTCGAGCGCATACAGCAGGGTGAGCGCAGGAGTGCTGGGCGTCTGATTACGACGCGCGTAAGCATCGAGCTCGACGAGATCAAAATAGACTCCCCGGCTAGACGCGTTGCTCGCCTGATCGACAAAACTCGGAGAGGCGACGGCAAAGGAAAGCCCCGGCGGCAGCGCAAACGCTTTCTGTGAGCCCGTCAGCACGTAATCCAGCTTCCACTCGTCGAAGCGAAGCTCAGCGCCAGCGAGACCGCTTACGCTATCGATCAGGCACAGGACAGTGTGCCGGTGTGCACAATCAGATATTGCGCGCACGTCGTTCAGTGCTCCCGTCGATGTCTCCGAGTGGACGACCGTGATCGCAACGTACTTTCGCATCGTCAGACGCTCTTCGAGCTGCGGAATGGCATGCACCTGACCCCACGCGACTTCATAGCGATCGACATCTCTTCCGCACATCGACGCGATGTGTGCGAATCGCTCCGAAAAGGCTCCGTTCACCAGGCAAAGGATCCTGCCAGGAGGCGCACAGCGAATCGCTGATTCCATCATTCCGGTTGCGGATGACGAGTTGACGTAAACAGGCCGCTCGGTCTTGAACACCGGCCGCAGGCCATGTTGCAGGCGTTCGAACAGGCGCTCGAATTGCGGTCCGCGATGGGGAATCATCGGCTGAAGCATTGCGGCCATTATTTCTTCGCGAACCTCGGTCGGGCCGGGAAGGAAGAAGGTGCCGAAGGTCTTGGTACTCATTTCAGAACGAGTTCTCTCAATTGGTCGAAGTTCTCAACTATGAAATCAGCGAGCTCGATTACCGGCGCTCTTCGAGTAAACCCGGTAAAAGCGGCGAAACTGTCTACGACTGATTTCATCTCGCTGTCCGTCATGCCGTCGCCGACTGCGAGTATCGGGCCTTTGAGACCCATCTTTGCGACAGTAGCTTTCTTGCCCGTCTGTTGTGTGAGCGGTGAAGCCTCGTCGAATCCTGCATACTGACCGCTTTCGTCGAAGAATACAGAAACTGCATAGACGCGGTTGGACTCGACGCCTAGCGCCGTGGCGAGCGGTAATATCGCTTCGCGCAAGCCACCGCTCACCATCGCAACCTCGATATTCGCCGCCCTGAACGCGCTCAACGTTTCACGCGCGCTTGGCGCAATTCGATCGACATACTCTTGTCCCAGCTGTTCGATCTCGCTTCTGGTCGGTTTCACCTTCTGCATCCGCTGGCCATAGACAGCCTCGATAGGTATCTCGCCGCGCATTGCGCTGTCCGTCAGCACGGCGCTCCAGGCAGCGACTTCGCTTCCGCGCAGTTTCGCCAGCCAGTCAATTCCTTCAATTCCGCTGAGCGTCGAGTCGACATCGAGAACGACGGAGTTGAAACGGCTCACAGAATGTTCCCTGGCGCGAGCAAGCCGTAAGGATCGAGCTCTCTCTTTACTGCGCCCATCATTGCGATCTGCAGCGAGTTCATCTGCAGGGGAAGCCAGCGTCGCTTGATCTTTCCAATTCCATGCTCGGCGGCGACTGTTCCTCCGAGTGCAATGACGTGCCGCAGAGTCTGCTCGACTGCCTGTTCTATGGTAGCGAGCTCCTCCTTGTCTCTGGCTACGAAATTCTGGTGGGGGTGGCCGTTTCCGGCGTGCCCATAGATCACCGGTTGGGAAAGGCTGTACTCCGTCGCAATAGCGCGTGCGGTTCTTATCGCATCGCCAAGTCTGGCGTACGGAACGGCCCAATCGGTTGAGACTTTTCTTCCGCCCGCGCGAACGTGTCTCCCGCCGCGCTCGTTCATTGTGGAGGGAATGCTATGCCTCATTCGCCGCGCTTCTCTCAACCTTGCCTCCCCATCGTAAACGACCGGCTCGAAGCCCGGAGCAAACGATTCGATCAGCTCACTCCAGTGGCCAAGCGTATCATCGAGGTCGTTATTCACCTCCTCTTCGACATAGACCATCGTTGCCGAGCCAGGCGGGATGTTGGCACCCGAGACTTCGGTGCGCGCAATCTCGATCGCCTGCTGGTCGAAGTATTCGATGCACCGAGGTGCAACTACCTGCGACTCGCGCGCAGCAACGACGAAGCTGAGTGCTTCGTCTTCCGAACCGAAGAACACCGCCAGCCCAACGACGTCCGTCGGCAGCGGCAGCAGAGAGAGCTCTGCTTCAACGATTACGCCAAGAGTACCTTCACTACCGATGAACCAGTCGATTGGATCGTGAGCGAAGGCGTATCCGACCGTATTCTTCTCGAGGTTTAGCCGACGAAACTCCCGGAGATCGCCATTGGCCATAACGACCTTGAGCGATTGCACATGCTGGCGCGTGGGGCCGTATTTGAACGTGCGGGCACCGGATGCGTTGCATGCGATTGCCCCACCAATCGTTGATTCTTCTTCACTCGTTGGATCGGGCGCGAACAGGAAACCCGCCGCAGCAGCAGCTCGCTTGATGTCTCCAACCAGCGCTCCAGGACCTGCCTTGATACTTCTGGCCCTGGAATCAACGGCCGAGACCATGCTCAGTGAGCGCAGGGAGAGGAGGATTCCGCTATCGGTAATTGAAGCGCCAGTGGTACTCGTCTGAGCTCCCGCACACGTTACCGATAATCGATCGGTGTTCGCACTTCGCATCACCTCGACGACTTCTTCTATCGATTCCGGTCGCGCCACCAGTTCCGGAAGCAGACGAAGCCCCGATGCATCGGCTTCATAAGCTTCACGGACGCTCTTGTCGTCGCTTAGGCTGACACTCACCCTGAATGAAAGCAGACAACTGCAGCAGATGAGACATCGGGTAGCTGCAGCAGCGATTCGCGGATCGACTCGCTGACATCGCCATCGACTGAAACAGCGGCGAGGGCCTGTCCGCCCTGTGCCAGACGCGCTTGATGGTATTCGGCGATGTTCACACCTGCTTCGCCCAGTAGCGTACCGACGCGGCCAATTACACCCGGGACATCGTTGTTGGTAAGAATTAGCAAGGTATCGCGGGGTTGGACATCTACATGGAATGCGCCGATTCGCGTCAGACGCGGTGCTGCTCCCGGTTGCGCCGTCCCAGCAATTGCAATTTCCTGCATTCCGCCACTCAACCTGACTTCGACAGAGTAGGGGCTGTCATGAGCCGGCGTTTCGGTCGTTGAAAGATCGATACCTCGATTTTCGGCGACCGTACGGGCGTTGATCAGATTGAGCCGCTCCTGCTCGACGGTTCCTTCGAGGAGGCCACGCGCGGCCGAAGCGAGCAACGCACTCTTGGCCACAGTTAGCGCTGAACCAGAGCGTACATCGACTCGTTGTATAACGCGCATTCCCTGTGTTGCAAGTATCGCCCTTCCTACTGCTGCAGCACGTCGGGCAAGAGTTAACGCGGGCTCGACATCGGCCCACTGCCCACCGACATCAGCCACGTTGATCGAGCGCGAGAGCTCCCCGCTAAGGAGTGCATCGCGCACGGCGATGCAGACATCCACAGCGACGTTGCGCTGGGCTTCGGTTGTCGACGCCCCGATGTGGGGCGTCAGCAGGACATTCGGCGATGTCCGCAACGGATGGTCAGCTGACAGCGGTTCTTTCTCGTAGGCATCGATGACCGCGCCCAATAGATGCTTGCTGTTCAACGCCTCCAGAAGCGCCTTCTCATCCACAATTCCACCGCGGGCCATGTTCACTACAATCGCCTGACGCGGCAATCGAGAGATCTCGCGCTTGCCAATCATGCCGGTTGTTTCATCGGTGAGCGGGGTGTGCAGAGTCAGGATGGTGGCCTGCTCGAGAAGACTATCCAGCGATTCGATCTCCTGAACACGTAACGCCTCGAAGCGAGATTGCGCGATATAAGGATCATACGCGATGACGTTCATGCCGAACGCGCGAGCACGACCCGCGACCTCGCCGCCAATACGCCCCAATCCAACGATGCCCAGAGTCCTGCCTTTAAGCTCGGAGCCAAGGAGTGCCGACCGATCCCACCTGCCCGCATGCATCGAGCTGTCCGCCCGTGGAATGTGCCGGAGGAGGGAAATCACCGACCCGAAAAACAATTCCGCTACCGCGATCGTGTTTCCCGCTGGTGCATTGATGACAGCCACACCAAGAGAAGTCGCGGTATCGAGCGCGATATTGTCGACTCCGACGCCGGCTCGCCCTACTACTTTGAGCTTGCGGGCTTTCTCGAGCAAATCCGCGGAGATACGCGTGGCGCTACGGCCTACTATGGCATCGTAGTCGGCTATGCGTTTAAGCAGCTCGTCCTTCGGCAGTGTCGGAACTTCGTCAACGGTGATTCTCGGCTCGGCGGCCAGTATTGCGACGCCTTCCGGGTCGATCTCATCGGTGACCAGTACGCGGTACGTCACTGTTTGACCATCCAACTTTTCCACGTCGCTTCGTCCGGTCCGATAACGACCTGGTTAGCATTACGTACCAGAGGAAGACGGAGCAGCATCGGCTCTTCAGAGAGCTTCTCCAGCCAACGGTCGTCCGAGAGTTGCGCATAACGGAGACCGAGCTCGTTGAAGCGCTTCGAGTCTCGATCAATGAGCGCGGAGACACCAAATTTCTGAGCGAACCGGCGCAGCTCGCCAAGTGATGCCGGGCGTTCCATCAAGTCAACGAAATGGGTGTTGATTCTGCGCTCTGCAAAAAAACGCAGGGCCTTACGCGTATCTGCACTTTTCCTGACTCCGAAAATTTGCACTTCCACGGCTGTTGCTTGAGGCGAAGAGTGAAGATACGACGCTCAGTCGAATCCGATGAGGGATGAAATAATCTATTCGCCTGCCTGGTGGATTCCTGGTGGGCATCTGCAGACGCTGTGGGGGAAGCTGTTCCGGCACCAGACGCCAGCTCGTACCAGCATCGAGCGCTGGGATACACCTGACGGCGATTTTCTCGAGATCCATCGCCTGGCGGCGCCAGATGGCGTGCCTCGACTCCTCCTCCTCCACGGGCTGGAAGGGACAATACGGTCTCATTACGCCCAAGGTCTCCTGAATGAAGCAGCCAGACACGGCTGGGGAGCAGATCTCTTGATATTTCGGTCCTGTGGAACGGAGCCAAACCGAACCAGGCGGTTTTATCATTCCGGCGAAACGTCAGACGCGGCGTTCGCGCTCGACAGGATCGCAGCAGAATTCCCGATGTCTCCCTTGGCGGTTGCCGGCGTGTCACTCGGCGGCAACGTATTGCTGAAGCTGCTCGGCGAGAAAGGCGACGACCTGCCACCGCAGCTACGCGCTGCAGCAGCCATTTCAGTTCCGTTCGATCTCGAGCGATCGTCGCGGCAGATCAACAAGGGTTTTTCCAGGTTTTATCAGCGCTTCTTCCTGACTTCGCTACGCAGAAAGGCTCAGGAGAAAGCGAGCCGATTCCCGGATCTGGCGCCATCAGAAAAGATCTCGGCGCTGCGCACGCTTGAAGACTTCGACAACCTGATTACCGGGCCATTGCATGGCTTTCGCGATGCCCACGACTACTATCGGCGCTCCAGTTCACTTCCATTCCTCAAGAATATTAGGCTCAACACGCTACTATTGAGTGCTGTCGATGACCCAATGCTCCCGCCCGAAGTGCTCGATGAGGTCCGGTCAGTTGCGCACCGCAACCCGGCGCTGCAACTGGAGTTCCTGGAGAAGGGAGGGCACGCCGGATTCATAGCTGGCTTCTGGCCGTGGCGCCCGTTTTATTATGCAGAATATCGCATCGGGGAATTCTTTGCCCGGGCTTTTGGGCAGGCCGACGGAGAAAGGACATCGGTCGAACTGGAAGGGTGATATGAAAACCCAATCGGCGTACAAAATTGGATTGATCGTCTCGATCGTTAGCACGTGCACGACCAACAAGATGACACCATCATCCGATGCGCATGCCGATCATGTCGCTTCCCCACCGTCGACAGCCGTTGCCGCCGATACATCAGGAACGCTTCCCGCCGATGCTGCCGGCGCCGCTGCACGCCTTAGCTCGTCGCCTCGACATGGCGAGTGGGTGATGATTCACACCGGCGATGGAGACAGTCTTCACACATGGGTGGTTTATCCGGAGCGCAGCACAAAAGCACCGGTGGTAGTCGTCGTTCACGAGATCTTCGGATTGTCGCCATGGGTCCGCGCCGTGGCAGATCAACTAGCAGCCGACGGATTCATTGCCATCGCACCAGATCTGCTGACAATGAAGAATCTTCCGAGCGGACCGGACAGCCTGGTGGCGCGAGTTGCAACCGACTCGATCAGAACTCTCAATCCTGCCTGGGTCCAAAAGCAGCTCGATGCAGTAGCCCAGTACGGGATGTCGCTTCCAGCCGCGCAAAAGAAGTATGGAATTGTAGGATTCTGCTGGGGTGGGGGCGTGTCGTTCGCACATGCCGTGCACGCACCAAACCTCGGTGCCTCAGTCGTTTTTTACGGCGTGTCCCCAAAGACCAGTGATCTCGCCTCAGTACGAGCACCTGTGCTTGGGCTGTACGCTGGAAATGACGCACGAGTGGATGCAACGATCCCCGCAGCAGACACTGCACTACGTGCACTGGGGCGAACCTATACGTACAACATCTATCCCGGCGCTGGTCATGGATTCCTTCGACAGCAGACAGGCATGAACGGCGCGAACATGCAGGCAGCACGTGCTGCCTGGCCGGCCACCATTGGATGGTTCAGAAAGTATCTGGGATCCTGACCTGAGCGAAAAGAAAGACCAGTCCCAACTACTCGATCGAATCTGGTGAGACCACTTCCAATCCTGTTTCTGGTGGCGTTCATCGCCGGCCTCGTGCTGGCAGTGATCGCAATGCTTCATGGTGTCGAGCACACACGCCGTAACAGAGCGCGAGCGCCATCCGCATTCTTCAACCTTCCCGCTCTGGCCGCATTTTTCGTCGGATTCGGAGCGGTTGGATATCCAGTTGCGTCTCGATCGCGGCTTCCTGCTTGGACGGTTTTACTGATTGCCGCGGTGAGCGGTGCTCTGACGATCAGCGCGATGATAACATTGCTGGCCCGCTGGGCCCTTCGCGGCGCTGCCAATGAATCTTCTGCCGACGAGCACGAGATC
This sequence comes from Gemmatimonadaceae bacterium, assembly GCA_036506035.1. Classification (GTDB taxonomy): domain Bacteria; phylum Gemmatimonadota; class Gemmatimonadetes; order Gemmatimonadales; family Gemmatimonadaceae; genus UBA4720. The sequence continues at coordinate 17,448 of DASXSL010000039.1, forward strand.
CAGGGTCAGCTGGCAATCGTCACTCGGGATATATCAGCAACGGTTCCTGGAGAAATCGCCTACGAGCTTCATGGACGGCAGATAAGGGTCCCGGCAAAAACGCTCGGTGCAAAGCCGCTTTCATCGGGGGCCGAAGTCGTAATCGATCGAATAGAGGACGAGGTTGCGTTCGTCGAAGAGTGGGCGATCGTCGAACAGCGCCTCTAGGTTCTTCGACCTTTCGAGCCTCGCACATAGAGAGAAAGCCATTCCGGCCAATTGCCACTGAGGTCGAAGAAATCATCGAAGTAAACCAACCCACTAGCTTCCAGGTCTTCGATCAGTTGGGGCAACAGCTCGTCTGAGGGCAGCGGCCCGAGAATGACCAATCCGTCCTCGACGTGAAACTCCTCATCAGTAAGATTGTAGCGCGCATCAATCGTGCTACGCACCAGGCCGGCGCGCTCAAAAGCGCTTTGCCGGATCAGGATGACTGCGCGGCCATGACCGAGCTCGAAGGGCATGAATTAGGTTCGATACGAGACTAACTGTGGGACTGGCGCACGCTCTATCTTTAATGTATGTCGATGGCCCAGAGCTACGAGAACGAGTTTGACGTCATAGTCGTCGGCGGCGGCCACGCTGGTACCGAAGCGGCTGTAGCCGCAGCTCGACTTGGCTCGCGTGTCGCGTTGGTGACGAGCGCGCTCGAGACCATTGGCCAGATGTCCTGCAATCCTGCGATTGGCGGGGTCGCCAAGGGAACCGTCGTTCGCGAAGTGGATGCTCTCGGCGGAATCATGGCGAAGGCAACTGATCTCGCCATGATCCAGTTTCGGATGCTAAACCGCAGCAAGGGACCGGCGGTGTGGGCACCACGTGCGCAGTGCGACCGAGGACTTTATCGGCGCGCAGTCCGGACACTGTTGGAAGAACAGCCCAACCTACAAACGATTCAGGGAACGGTTGCCCGCCTCATCTTCGCCGAAGGCAACGGACGTCTCACCGGTGTCGAGACGGTCGAGGGCAGACGCTTTTCTGCAGCAAGTGTAGTTATTACGACTGGGACTTTCCTGCGCGGACGAATGCATATCGGAACTGGAACTCAGATCTCCGGCGGCCGCGCAGGCGAGGCGGCAAGCACTCACCTCGCTGAGCAGCTCGAGCGCGCCAGTCTCACGGTCGCTCGCTTCAAGACCGGAACACCACCGCGGATAGACGGTCGCTCTGTCGATTACTCTCAACTCGAAATTCAGGAGAGCGAAATCGAGCAGTTCGATTATTCGTGGTCGCACTTCTGGTCAACGAAGCGTCGTAACGGATCTGTCACGCGTCATCCGCTACAGATGCCATGCTGGATCACTTTCCTCGAATCAGAGGGCAAGAAGATCATCAGCGACAACATCCGCAAATCAGCGATGTACGGCGGAGCAATTTCGTCACGGGGACCGCGATACTGCCCTTCAGTCGAGGACAAGATCGTCAAGTTCCCGGACGCAGAACGGCATCAGCTATTCCTGGAACCGGAAGGACACGACACGACGGAGCTTTACGTCAACGGGCTATCGACTTCTCTCCCTGCTCCTGTGCAGCTCGAGATCCTGCGTTCGGTTCGCGGATTATCCGACGTAAGAATGAATCGCGCTGGATACGCAATCGAATATGACTACTACCCGCCGACGCAGCTCGATGCATCGCTGCAGGTGAAATCGATCCCGGGCCTTTACTTCGCCGGCCAGATCAACGGCACCACTGGCTACGAGGAGGCAGCCGGTCAAGGCTCGGTCGCAGGCATGAATGCAGCTCTCTCGACCCAGCAAAAGCAGCCCGTCGTACTCGGACGAGAGACGTCTTATATCGGTGTCCTGGTCGACGATCTCGTCACTCGCGGAGTCGACGAGCCGTATAGGCTTTTCACATCCCGGTCAGAGTTCAGGCTGACCGTCCGCCAGGACAACGCGCTGCGGCGACTTGGTCCGATTGGCAAGCGATTGGGCATCTATTCGGAGGTTGAATCGCAACTCGTCGAGCAACGACTGTCACACGAGGATTCTGCGCTGCGACTCGCCGAAACGACCAGCATTAGCCCAGTGGAAGCACAGAGCATTCTCGTCAATGCCGGCAGTGCTCCACTTCCACATCCGGTGAAAATCGTCGAAGTGGCCAGGAGACAGGATGTTCTCCTGAGCGCCCTCTTTGATGCAGTCGGAATCGGTGCCGAAATAGATGTAGAGGCGCTCGTCACCGCCGATTTGGAGATCAAATACGCCGGATACTTTGCGCGCGAGAGAGTTCAGGCAGAGAGAATGCGCCGTATGGGTGATTTCGCGTTGGATCCGGAGTTGGACTATGGAGAGATGCGTTCTCTCTCCTTCGAAGCGCGCCAGAAGCTCTCCAGGCTGAAGCCGATTTCACTCGCTCAGGCTTCGCGCATCCCGGGTGTCAGTCCCAGCGATCTCCAGAACCTGGTCATCGAGATCGAGCGAAGACGGCGTCTCGCACCTACGCGGTAGCAACAATCCGCGTCGAGCTCCATTCAATTACCAGAATGGCGGCAGCAATCAGCAGCCCGCCGATGATCGTCGGATAACCAAGCTGAGCACCGAGCACAACCACGCCAAGGACAGCAGTGAAAAAAGGTTCTACAGTAGCAATAATCGCAGTCCGTACAGGGCCGAGCACTGACAAACCTTTGATCAGCGAAGAAAACGCAATCATTGTCGACACGAACGCCAACAGCAGAATGTTCGTCCAGACTGCAGCACCACGCGGCAGATAGAGCTCGTGCGAGAAGAGCGCCGCGATCAGAAACGAGAATGCAGCACCAAGAATCAGAAGAAAAGTCGCGAACATCGCCGGCACCCCTTCCTGCGCATGCTCGAGAGCTGGCAGGTAGACTGAATAGAGCAATGCAGACGCGAGTGCGAGTGTCACTCCAATTGGATTCAGCCGTCCGACCGGAGCTCCAACCATTATCGTCACTCCGAGCAACGCGAGTACCAGCGCTATGATACGCACCAGGGTGAGTTTCTCGGTACGTCGGATTGCCGCGATGATCGCGACCCAAGCTGGGTATGTGTAGAACAGGAAGGCAAGAGGGCCGACCGTTATATATCTGAGTGAATAAAGGCTCAGGTAGGTAATCAGTGCCTGGCCGACCCCACCAATCATGAAAAGCTGAATCGCTCTGCGTCTCGGAATCGAGCGATCCATTTTCGTTCGGGCTGCGGCGCCGAGGAGTAGCGCCGCGAGCATATACCGCCACGCCATCGTCGTCAGAAGCGGCACACCAGCGGCAGTCGTAAGGACCGTCAGAACAGATATCGAGCCGAAGCTGAGTGCCGAGATGACGATTAATGCAGTAGCACGGCCGACTGACGCGTCTGAGGATTCCATCGGACGAATGTAGCTTTACCCAATACCCGAGGCCATTTTCATGGCAGTCACCCCATTGTCACCGAAGAAAGTTTTCCAATGACATCATCATCGACACTCAACCCACCGAACACATCGTCGACGAACGGCCAGGAGGAGTTCAAAGACCTCGGTTTCGGAACAGAGGTGGCGAGAGGAACTCGCCGGCGGCTGTTGAATCGGGACGGAAGCTTCAACGTGGTGCTTCAAGGTCTCAATCCGTTGTCGTCCCTCGGTCTTTATCAGTGGTTGATCAGGATATCGTGGCCGCGTTTCCTCACGTTCATTACGGGCACTTACATAGCGATCAACGGACTCTTCGCGGTCGCATTCCTTCTCTGCGGACCAAATGCACTCCAGTCAACTACGGGAAGTTTCGCCAACCAGCCTTTTTATCGGGCGTTTTTCTTCAGCGTCGACACGTTTGCAACGATTGGCTACGGAAACATCATCCCTGTTGGAATTGTTGCGAACACCCTCGTTACGATCGAAGCGCTGCTCAACATCGTAGGCGTCGCATTAGCCACTGGTGTAATCTTCGCCCGATTTTCGCGCCCTTCTGCAAGAATCATTTATAGCCGGAATGCGATCGTCGCTCCTTACCGCGGTAAAACTGCGCTCGAATTTCGAATCGCGAACGCGCGAAGCAGCCAGCTCATAGATGTTCAGGTACAGGCGATTCTGACCAAGATCGAGCAGGTTGGGGGAACAACGATACGAAAGTTCTACGAACTGGAACTCGAGAGAAATCGGGTGGTGTTCTTCCCACTGAGTTGGACAGTGGTGCATCCAATCTCACCGGAGAGCCCAATGTGGGGCCTAAACCATGGCGATTTGGTTAACGCGGACGCTGAGTTGCTGGTCCTTCTGATCGCGACGGACGAAACGTTGTCGCAGACAGTCCACTCGAGGTCGTCGTACGAGGCGGACGAGATAGTTTGGGGTGCAAAATTCGCGAACATGTTCATGCGTAGCGAGGCTGAGGGAATCATCGGGATGAACCTGAACCGCATTCATGACCTTGAGCCCGTGTTATCGAACTGAGTTGTGCAAGCTGCGCCGTCTCAGACGTCAATGCTGGTACACTAGCCGATCCAACCTTTCGACGAGAAAACGCCAAATGAAGACCAAAATTGTCTTATTTGCTATAGTTTTAGCGCCACTAACGATACAGGCGCAAGACATTCCAGCGCCAATAGGCACCGTTCCACAGATAGCTGTGACTGGACGAGGTGAAGTCAAAGTCAGTCCTGACAGAGCCACGATCCAGGTTAGCGTACAGACCCGCGGTGCGACTGCCGCTGCAGCTGCCGCAGAAAACGCAACGAAGCAGCAATCAGTCATGTCTGCTCTGCGGGCGCTGGGATTCGGAAACGACCAGCTCTCAACAATCAACTACAACGTCTATCCTGAGCAGCGGTTCGATCCCGGAAAGGAACCGGTGATCGTCGGCTACAACGTCACCAACACAATCCTTGTCGACGTGCGAAAGCTCAGCCAGGTAGGTCCTGCGATTGACGCGGCGTTATCTCACGGCGCGAACATGATCACTTCTCTTCAGTTTTACGCTTCCAATACGGACGCGGCTCGCAGGGTGGCGATTGCCGCGGCAATCGAAAAAGCTCACGCTGATGCAGAAACTGCAGCTCGAGCCGCAGGTGGATCACTTGGCAGTCTCCTCGAAATCAATGTTGGGGCTTATAATCCTCCTCCGCCGAGACCACTCATGATGGCACGCACCGCTGACGTAGCACAGCTGTCCACGCCAATCAATCCGGGTGAAGAGACGTTAGCGGTCGAGGTTAGCACCCGCTGGAAGTTCAACCCGGGCCGTTAGACAGTATTTCCACGTGGAACACTCGGTCGGGGTTCCACGTGGAAACCCCTCGCAGTCGTGGGTAGATTACGCGCCTCCCCACTATTGGATTTCGTGGCGCGAATCATCGCAATCGCAAACCAAAAAGGCGGTGTCGGAAAAACCACCACTGCCGTGAACCTCGCCGCCAGCCTCGCGGCCGCAGAACAACGCACTCTTCTCGTTGATGCGGATCCCCAGGGCAATGCTACCAGTGGGGTCGGTCTGCAGAAGGAGAATGTCCCGCTCACACTTTACGATGTTCTAGTCGGCAACTCGGACTTCCGCTCTTCCCGACAGACCAGTGTTCAGTTCGAAAAATTGGACGTAATCGGCGCTACGCCAGATCTCGCAGCCGCTGAAGTGGAGCTAGTTGATAAGGAAGATCGCGATCACGTCATGCAGGGTGCTGTTGATTCCCTACGTGAGGACTACGACTACGTGATCATCGACTGCCCGCCATCATTGGGACTTATCACCATCAACATGCTGGTGGCAGCAGATGCTCTACTCATTCCACTGCAGTGCGAGTACTACGCACTCGAGGGACTTTCTCAGCTGCTCAATACTGTTCATCGAGTGCAGCACGGTGCCAATGAAAAGCTGGGGATCGATGGCGTTTTGCTGACGATGTATGACTCGCGACTTAACCTCTCACGTCAGGTAGCAGAGGATGCCAGAGAGTACTTCGGGCCGAAAGTTTTCAGGAACGTGGTCCCGCGGAATGTGCGCTTGGCAGAGGCCCCCAGCTTTGGCAAGCCGATCATTCTCTACGACGTCGCCTCAGTCGGCGCGCAAGCATACATGAATGTCGCGAAGGAATTGATTGAACGAACCGCGCAAGGAGACGACGGTGCCCAGTGAGAAAACGCCACGCCGGCTTGGCAGAGGACTCGAAGCTCTACTAGGAAGCACGACCGGCCTCGCCACGAGCGATGAAGGTGCACTCAAATCGATTCCCATTACCCAGATCACTCGCAATCCGTTTCAGCCACGCCGCGAGTTCAACACCGAAGATCTCTCGGAGCTCCAGGAAAGCTTGAGCTCCAGCGGTCTCCTTCAACCCATTACCGTTCGCAGACGGTTAGGCAAAGATGGCTTCGAGCTCATCGCGGGCGAGCGGCGACTACGCGCAGCAAAGAATCTGGGATGGAAGGAAATCCCCGCAATCATCAAGGAGATCGACGACCGAACCCTACTCACCCTGGCGTTAGTCGAGAACCTCCAGCGAACCGATCTAAATCCCATTGAGGAGGGCGAAGGCTACCACCAGCTGACTAACCAATTTGGGCTGACCCAACAGCAGATAGCCGAGACCGTGGGCAAGGATCGAACGACGATCGCGAATATGCTGCGACTTCTGCAGTTACCGGAATCTGCTCGGCGACTCCTGCGGGAAGGCCAGCTGACAATGGGTCACGCGAAGGTCCTCCTTGGTCTTGAAGACACCGAAAAAATCGTCAGCCTCGCCCTCGAAATCGTAGAAGAAGGCCTAACTGTCCGTGAGGTAGAACGGCGACTCCGAGAGGTGACAGGTCCGAGAACAGGAAAGAAAGCGGGCCGACCCAGAACCATTGATAGGCAGACACCGGAAGCCAAACAAATCGAAGATCGCCTGCGTCGGTTCCTTCAAACCGATGTCTCAATCAAGGTCGGAATGAGCAATCGGGGGACTCTCTCCATCCAGTTTTATTCAGCCGATGACTTAGAAAGATTGCTCGAGCGGATCGGGGTACCAGACTAATCAACAATATTATGCACCTCCAGCGTAACCGATTGTGCCACAATAGGTTAACTAGAGCAAAACTCGTTGGAGGAACGCGTTCTCCACACAGAATTGCACTGTGATGGCGAGAATCCACGAGCTCGTCCAATACACTGATGAGCTACTCGAAACGGCGCGAATTCCAGATTATCCAGCAGCGTTGAATGGACTTCAGCTAGAGAATAGCGGCGAAATCAAAGGAATCGCCTCAGCAGTAGACTTTTCCACGCGGGCGATTCTAGGGGCTATCGACTCAGGTGCCAATCTTCTCATTTTGCATCACGGAATGTTCTGGAATGGCTTCGAGCAGTTCAAAGGCCCAGCCTACCGGCGACTACGCCTCCTGATTGAGCACGACATCGCCATCTATTCGTCCCACTTGCCACTCGATCGACATGCCACACTTGGGAACAACGTCCTGCTTGCAAAAGAGCTTGGTCTCAAACCAACCGGAGAATTTGCCAAGTACGATACGATTTTCATTGGAATCAGTGGTGAGAGCGACATCGACACCACTGTGCTTGCTGAGAAGGCAAAGAAATTCGTGAAAGCCTACGGTGGAGACGTTCGACTCACCTTGATCCCGCAGAACCGGAGAACGAAACGATGGGCGATGTGCACCGGAGCCGGTGCATCGAGCGACACAGTGAGAGAAGCACTAAAGATAGGAATCGACACATTGATCGTCGGCGAGGGACCGCATCACACTTCAGTACAGGCCGAAGAAAATGACCTCGCCATCATCTACGCCGGTCATTACGCCACCGAGACACTCGGTGTACGCGCGTTAGCGGAGCATCTCGGCAAGAAATACAAAGTTCCGACTAGCTTTATAAACGCTCCGACGGGACTCTAGAAACTCTGGTGCATTAGGCACTTCAACAGTCGGTGTACGCACTCCTCCACGTAGCACGCCATTCGCCTGGCGAGATTCGTTCGATCAGTCCAAGCTTTCCACCTTCGTCATACTCGATGTTGACGACGATGACAGGGCGCTTCGACACTGCGAGTCGGACTGCTGCCAAGATCTCAGTCGCCTGAACCGATTCCTCCTTACCAGCGGTTCTGCTGTAGTAACCGACGTTGAATTTGCCGCTAACACCATGGGGTTTCTCACCAACTACGAGGAGATGTTCAACTCGCGGATTCGCCTCCTCATTTACGCTGCGAACTACGTCGGCAATCACGACGTCGAGTGAATCAAGGGAGAACCGGTAGGCGGAACGAACACGGAACGGAAGTCCTCTGAACGTCGGATCAGAAGCAGCAGGAATTATCGCGGCTGTCTGAGCTAGAGACACGGCAAGCGTGCTCGAGTCTGCGCTGGACATTACTTCAATCGAATCCAGCGGAATTGGCTGAACACGTCCGCTGACGAATCCAACGCTCCAATTTGCACGAGACGATTGAAGCCTTCCCAACGGCCACGAGTAGCATTCTTGCGCAGTATCAGCCTGTGTGATGGGAGTAACT
>DASXSL010000040.1:0-5071 GCA_036506035.1 Gemmatimonadaceae bacterium
CCGAATCCTTCGGCGAAGTATGACCCCGAAGGAATGGCGGGCATCATCAACATCGTTCTCAAGGCCAACACCGATCTCGGATTGAGCGGCGGCGTCAACACCGGATTTGCTACGCCAAGTCGCTTCAACAGCGGTGGGAACGTTGGCTACCAGCGCGGAGCGGTCACGCTCTTCGGCACCTATGGGTTCAACGCTGACGATCGCAACATTGTGGGTATCAACGATCGCCAGCGCTTCGATCCGAATGGCTCGACGCTGGACTTCCAGAATCAGGACATTGACGGAGCGAACAAGAACGGCGGCCACAACTTCACAGGGAACATAGACTACAAGCTCTCCGAAAATGACGTCCTCTCCAACTCGTTGACGGCGAATCGCCGTCACGGAAATGATGCAGCGCTGGCCGGCTACGAGGATCTGGATGCAAACCAGCAATTCCTCGATCGGTACGTGATGGATCGCAACACCAAATCGCGTGGCCTGACCTGGGACAACTCGCTGTCCTGGAAGCACACCATCCAGCCGCGCACCCACGAGCTCTCGACAGAAGTGCGCTACAATCGCTCACGTGATGAGAGCAACCTGCTGCTGTGGCGCGAGCCGCAAAATCCCGACGGCTCCAGCGCTGGCGCTCCATTTCAGGGAGAGACCGACACCAACAACGGGCTGACGCGACAGCTCACGGCACAGGCGGACTATACCAGGCCGCTTTGGACCAAGTCGAAGCTCGAGTCGGGCGTCAAGGAAACGGATCGCTGGCTCGACCAGGATTTCCTCGTCTACAAGGACGCGCTAGGCGACGGAAATTGGGCGATGAGCAGTCTGAGCAACAAGTTCAGCTTCGACGATCAGGTCCACGCGGGGTACGGAGTGCTCAGTCAGAGCGTCGGCAAATTCGACCTGCAGGCGGGATTACGCGCCGAGTGGGCGAGCCGCAACTTCGCCCTCGCCAATGCGCAGAGCTATCCGTACAAATATCACAGCCTGTTCCCGAGCGGCGTCATCATGTACAAGCCGAGCGAGCAGACGCAGCTCAAGGCGAGCTACTCGCGGCGCATTCGCAGACCCGGAACTCAGGAGCTCAACCCGTTCCCTGTGTTCTTCGATCAGCAGAACGTCTTCATCGGGAATCCGCGGCTCAACCCGGAGTACACCGATGCGATCGAGCTAGGCGCGAGTAAATCGGGGCAGCTCGGCTCGATTCAGCTCTCTCCGTTCTATCGCCACACCAAGAACGTGATTCGCGTCGACATCAACACGGCAGACACCGTCGACGGTCGTGAAGTGACATCGGTGAGCTTCCAGAACCTCGCCAAGAGCGATTCGTGGGGTACCGATTTGAACGGCTCGCTGAGACTCGGTCCCAAACTGAATGCGTTCGGTGGCTTGAACATCTTCAAGATGGTTACCGACGGTGGATCACAGTCAGCGCTGGGGTCAAACGCGGTTGCCTGGTCGTATCGCCTGAACGCGACAACCCAACTCAATCCGACCGTGATTCTCCAGGCGAATTACTTCTATCGCGCTCCGATGAAGATCGAGAAAGGAAAATTCTCGCAGATTCAGATGGCGAACATCACACTTCGCAAGAAGCTCGATGGCGACAACATGAGCGTTGCCGTTCGCTTCGCCGATCCGTTCAACACGATGAAGTTCCGGATCAAGGCTGGTGACGACAACCTCGAGCAGATCACCGCCCGCAGGTTCGGCGTCAGAGCGACCTACTTCACGTTCCAGTGGAACTACGGCAAGCCGCCGAAGGTCCGTCTGCCACAACAGGATCAGCCGCCGCCGCAGCCGGTATTCCCGTAACACTCGCGGGCACGGCCCATGCGCCATCCCGTCTCCAGGTCCTCAAAGGGAGACGGGATGGCAGACGAGAAAGACAGAGAGCCGGTGATACCGCGGTCGACCGACGAAGAGAATCCCAAGGTCGACACGACAGCAGCGGAGCCGCTGAGGAAAGCGACAATCGAGGAGCCCGAGAAGAGCGAAGAGGAGTCACTGTACGGTGGGAATCCTCCTCACACCACTAAAGGCAAGTTCACTTCGCCGAAATTCGGATCAGCCGGCAGCGGAGGAGCGGAACTCGAGCCGGGCCCGGAGAGAGACTAACCTCGCAGCTCAAACCGCAGTAACCAAAGTCGCAGTCCAATAGCACATTATTGGCTGCGACTTTTTCTTTGAGGGCTCATGGCCTCGATGTTCGATGCCGCTACCCGGCTCCGCTTCCAGCGAAGAATCGAGAGGCTGACTCCGCAAAGCGAGCGGCCCTGGGGAACTCTGTCGCCTGAAAGAATGGTCTGTCACCTACTCGCAGCGTGGTAAAGGCCCAACCATGACACGGGTCACCTTGGTCTGGACGCAAACCGCACAACGCCATACATTTAGCTATGGCAACCACAACTCGGCCATCGACTAAGCCCGCTCCTCCGGCCCAATCCGGTAGCGGGCTTTCGCGCATCAAGGGGTCTGCTCCCGTCGAGGAAGGATCGCCGCGGGTCAGAAGTGATGTCGTGCTGACGTTCGATGACGTTCTGCTGACGCCCCGGCATTCGCTCGTTCATCCCAAAGACGTCAGCACAACTTCGCTGTTTACACGCGGAATATCACTCAACGTGCCGTTCTCTTCCGCGGCGATGGACACTGTCACCGAGTCCGAGATGGCGATGGCGATGGCCAGGGCGGGAGGAATCGGCGTCATTCACAAAAACATGTCGATCGATCGGCAGGCCGCCGAGGTCGATCGTGTGAAGAGATCCGAGAGCGGGATGATACTCAACCCGATCACTCTCTCGCCGGAAGGAACGCTGCGCGAAGCCGTAGCGCTGATGAAGCGATTCAAGATCTCCGGCGTTCCCATCGTCAATCGCGACGGACAGCTCGTCGGGATCATTACCAACCGCGACCTGCAGTTCGAGCGCAATCTCGATCGTCCGCTGCGCGAAGCGATGACGTCAAAGAATCTCGTCACCGCACCTGTCGGGACTACGCTCGATGAAGCGGAAGCCATACTGGGCAAGCATCGGATCGAGAAGCTGCCGGTGGTGGATGAGAAAGGAACGCTGCGAGGACTGATTACGGTCAAGGACATCCACAAGCGCCGCGACTTTCCCAACTCGAACAAGGATCAACACGGCCGCCTGCGCGTCGCGGCGGCAATCGGCGCCTCCAACTACCGCGACCGCGCTCGCGCGCTCGTCGATGCGGGCGTCGATGTCCTGGTGGTTGATACTGCGCACGGACACTCTGAAGGTGTGCTGGAGGCAACCGCCAATGTGCGCGAGATGTTCCCCGACGTGCAGCTCGTCGCTGGAAACATCGCTACGCGCGAGGGAGCACGGGCGCTGGTGGAGCGCGGTGTCGATGCGGTGAAAGTGGGCGTCGGTCCAGGATCCATTTGTACGACACGCGTCGTCACTGGTGTCGGCGTCCCGCAACTCACCGCGATTTTCGACGCCGTGGAAGGCGCCGGCGATGTGCCGGTAATTGCCGACGGCGGCATCAAGTACTCGGGTGACATCGTGAAAGCGCTTGCCGCGGGTGCATCAAGTGTGATGATGGGGTCAATGCTGGCGGGCACAGAGGAAAGTCCCGGTGAGTCACTGCTGCTCGAGGGCCGCCGCTTCAAGATGATTCGCGGCATGGGCAGCCTTGCCGCGATGCAGGACGGCAGCGCCGATCGCTATTTCCAGGAAGGCGAGATGTCGGCGAAGAAGCTGGTTCCCGAGGGAATTGAGGGCAGAGTTCCTTACAAGGGCCCGGTGAGCGACGTCCTCTTCCAGATGGTTGGCGGACTGCGAAGCGGAATGGGATATGTAGGCTGCGCGAACATCGATCAGCTCCGTACGGAGGCGGAATTCGTTCGCATCACGGCGGCGGGTTTGCGCGAATCGCATCCTCACGACGTTACTATCACGCGAGAGGCACCGAACTACTCGCTGTAGTTTCCTTGACACCGCTTTGAGCGTCAACACAACTTCTGGCACGTCAGTGTGGAAGTTCATAGTGCCGGCGTCACACTACCACCCACGCCTTTTCGGAGCTTTCTAATGGGCTTATGGACGAAGAAGAGCATCGCTGTCCTGCAGGCTGAGGCATCCGGTGAAGCGGAGGGTCACACCCTCCGACGCGCACTTGGCGCACTGAACCTCACCACGCTGGGCATCGGCGCAATCATCGGCGCCGGCATTTTCGTTTTGACGGGAACAGCAGCCGCGCAGTACGCCGGGCCAGCAATCGTCATCTCGTTTATTGTATCCGGATTGGGATGCCTTTTTGCCGGCCTCTGCTACGCCGAATTCGCGAGCATGATTCCCATCGCCGGCAGCGCCTACACCTACGGTTACGCGACGCTCGGCGAATTCATCGCCTGGATCATTGGCTGGGACCTGATCCTCGAGTACCTCTTTGGCGCGTCCACGGTGGCGGTCGGCTGGTCGGGATACTTCACGGCGTTCATGGACCAAATCGGCATTCACATGCCGACCAAATTCACCAGCAGTCCGTACCTGTATTACGACGCGCCACAATACGATCCGGTAACCCATGCACTGACTCACCCCGCCGGATTCTCGCATAGCGGCGCCATCGTCAATCTTCCCGCGATGTTGCTTATCGCGCTGATGACGACGTTGCTCGTCATCGGCATCAAGGAATCCGCCCGCTTCAACAATTTCATCGTGATCGTCAAGGTCACGATTGTTTTATTGGTGATCGGCTTCGGCTTCATGTACGTGAACCAGGCAAACTGGCATCCCTTCGTTCCACCGAACGCTGGTCAATACGGGGTTTATGGCTGGAGCGGAATCGTACGCGGCGCCGCCGTCGTGTTCTTTGCGTACATAGGATTCGACGCGGTATCAACAGCGGCTCAGGAGGCAAAGAATCCGCAGCGAGACATGCCGATAGGAATTCTCGGATCCCTGGCGATCTGTACCGTTCTCTACATCCTGATGGCGCTGGTGATGACCGGGCTCGCCAACTACACCGAGCTCAACGTTCCACACCCGGTATTCGTGGCGATCGAGAAAGCCGGACCCGCACTGGCGTGGCTGGGCTCGATCATCAA
>DASXSL010000041.1:0-3374 GCA_036506035.1 Gemmatimonadaceae bacterium
CGGCCTCGTCATTTTCATCTCGCTTGTGAGGCTATACCTCGAGGCACGGATGATGGGTGCCATGCCAGGCATGCGAGGCTCGAGTCTGAATCAGATCGTAATGCAGACGCTTTGGGGATATGCATTCATGATTCAAGTCGCGGCCGCTATCCTGGCGCTCGTAGCATTTGCAGTCGCTGCGCGAGGAATGCGAATCGGATGGACAATCGCAACAATCTGTGCGGTCGTCATGGCGATCACACCAGCGCTTGGCGGCCACGCTGCCTCGAGCCCGCGATTTACATCGTTGATGATAAGCGCTGATTTTCTGCACGTACTTGGAGGCGCAAGCTGGTTGGGCAGCCTGTTGTGTGTGATGCTGATCGGCGTGCCGATAGTACTGACGACGGAGGGAGACAACCGCTGGGGAAGTGTCGCGTCGTTGATCAATTCGTTTTCGCCGATCGCGCTGGGCTCGGCGACGCTTGTGGTCGCCAGTGGCGTACTCACCTCGTGGGTACACCTCGAGCATTTCTCCTCTTTCTGGACGACGAATTACGGTAAGACTCTCCTCCTGAAACTTCTGCTCGTCGGATGCATTCTGATAATTGGTGCGTACAACTTCCGACGTGTTCAGCCGCAGCTCGTAAAAGAAGAAGGAGTCGCGCGCCTTCGCAAATCTGCAGGGACAGAGCTCGCGGTCGGCTTCCTGATTCTGCTCGTCACGGGTCTGCTAACTGGGATCTCCCCATGATCTTCCAGCCCATTGACCTCGTCGTCTACGTCTGGCTCGTGGTCGCGGTGTTCGGAGCATGAACTCAAAATCAAAAGCGATCCATGCAGCCACGACCGCCGCGCTCCTGTTCACGACACCCCAACTCGAAGCGCAGAGCATCTCCCGTGACATAGCTGCTGCCAACGATTCAGCTCAACGGCGTGTGCCAATGTTGACACGCACGGACGCCGTTGGCGTGCTGGGGGTATCGGCCGTCGTTCTAGCGCTGATGCCCAATGACAGATCGATTGCGGCTGCGTTCCAGCGATCGAGCGTTCAGTCTAATAGCACTCTGAAAGGTGCGTCGAACGGCTTCGACGCAGCCGCCGATCCAGGCGTACTAGTCTTCAGCGCGGCAACCCATTTTCTGGGGCTCGCCAAACATTCGCTGCCAGTCGCCTCCCTCGGCATGCACACCGGAGAAGCGATCGTTTTAGGTGGTGTGATAAGCGAGGTCATGAAGGGCTCGTTCGGTCGTGCGCGCCCGTCAGTCAGTCCTACTGATCCTCGTGATTTCCATTCGGGAAGAGGATTCGGCAACGATGATTTCGGCTCGTTTCCGTCGGCTGAGACGACGATCGCATTCGCGGCGGCGACTGCTGCGAGTCGGGAAGTCGGACGATCATGGCCGGGCGCATCGCGCTACGTGACCCCCGCGAGTTATGGCGCCGCGACGCTCGTCGGTTTCGCGCGGCTCTACAAGAACCAGCACTGGGCGAGCGATGTGGCCGCCGGAGCGGGAGTCGGAACTATGAGCGGAATCCTGTTCGACAGGTACAACCGCAAATATCCGAGCAACATCTTCAATCGGGTTTTCCTACCTCGTTCGGTTCTCCCCGATCACCGCAGGCTCACCGTCGAATGGCTTCTGCCGCTGCAATAACTCTCGGAAGGCGATGAACCAGGACACACTGAGCGACGTCGCAAGGCCCGGGCAGTCGAGCACAGGGTCCATCGACTACACGCTGTTCAGAGTCGTCAATAACCTGGCTGGCCGGAGTCACACGCTTGACATGGTCATGATCTCGCTCGCAAAGTACTCACCGCTCGTCTACGCGGTCGCTCTCGCGTTGCTGTGGTTGACGTGGAAGCCATGGAATCAGCGCGCCGCCTTTTTCGCCGGAATTTCAGCTCTTGTCGCGCTCGGGCTGGGTCAGATCGCGGGTTACGCTTTTCCAAGAGATCGGCCCTATCTGGCGCATCACGTCTCGCTTCTGATAACGTACTCTCCGGACACTTCCTTCCCAAGCGATCACACGACGCTTGCTTTCGCTGTTGCCATCGCCGTTTGGCAGTTCAATCGACGAGCAGGAATCAGTCTTCTGATTTTCGGTGTGCTTGTCGCCGTGGCGCGCGTTTTTGTCGGCGCTCACTACCCTGGTGACGTGATCGGAGGTGCTCTGCTCGGCGCAATCACCAGCCTTATCGTTCTCAGGGCTGTTCGATGTGCCAGTCATGCGCCGAGGAGTCGAGCGGGGTTTCGAGTTGCTAGGTAGTATGCGGCTCGCGTCGGCGCACGACCTCGAGTCCTGAAATACAAGCGGAAAGCCATAGTAATCCCGCGGCGTACCCGCCAATTATGTCGCTGAAGTAATGAACCCCGAGATAGAGTCGGCTAAATCCTATCGCGACTATCAGTGTGCCAGCCGCCGCGACGATGAGGAGTTGCTGCCTGCGCCGGTCGACGAGTAGCACCAGGAGATACGCAAGCATCCCGTATCCGATCAGGGATCCTAGTGCATGTCCGCTCGGAAAGCTGAAGGATTCGCCGTGAAGGAATTGGTCCGCGCCGATCGGGCGCGGACGTCGGATAACGTTCTTTAGCACGGTCGTGAGGACCTCAGCTCCGGCAAACGCTGCCACCCAGCCGCTCAGCAGGATCCACTGACGCTTGATCGCGAGAAACACCGCGACTACGCCACCCACGACAGCCATCGCGAGGGGAGAGGCCAAAACGGAAACCGCCGAAAAGATCTTGTCACCAAGACTTGTTGCGTGGCCTCGGAGAAGACGGAGAACGGCGATGTCAAACGCTGTTAGCGGATCGTGGTGGAGAACATCCTCCGTCACACCGCCAAACAACCAAAGACCGGCAACACTGATGAGGAGCCCGATCGTTAAATGGAGGCCCAGATATTCACCGCGAGCAAACCGGGCAGCGAAGAAGGTCCAGAGTTTGGGATGTCCTTCGCGGACTCGCCTCAGACCAGCCGAGGCCAGCGCCTGTTGCTGAATTCGACTTACCTCCTGCCTAATTCGATCTTCATTCGTTCTAAACCAGCGCCAGGCGAGGAGCAGTGCGACAAACAGGGTCGCAAGAAGAACGAGTGCGAGGCTGGCTTGACCGATGTAGCGCTCGAGTGTCGGCAAGCTGCGTCCGAAGAAGTATCCCAGCAACCCGAAGAACGTTGCCCACACGATGCCACCAGAGGCATTGTAGGCGGTGAACTCGCTGTAGCGCATCGCGCCCATTCCCGCAAGCACCGCTGCCCAACTTCTCAGCAGCGCGATAAATCGGCCGATGAATACGGTCTTCCCGCCATGCCTTTCGAAGAACCTTTCGGCTCTCGCCAGATGCTCTTCGTTGAGTCGAAGCTTCCTCCCGTAGTGCAGAACGAGC
>DASXSL010000042.1:0-61983 GCA_036506035.1 Gemmatimonadaceae bacterium
GCGACGCGTTGTATCTCTTATCTCACGATCGAGAACAAAGGGGCGATTCCCGAGGAGCTCCGCCCGAAGATTGGGGATTTGATTTACGGCTGTGACATCTGCCAGGAGGTATGTCCCTGGAATGTCAGCTTTTCGCGTGAGATCCGTGAAGCGGCTTTTCGGCCGCGCGAGAAGTTCGCGAGTAAGGAGTCGCGTGAGCTCGCGCGAGAAATCTTGGAGCTGACCGACGAGACGTACCTCGAAACTTTCAGGGGATCGGCGATGAAGCGCGCCGGGCGACGCGGACTCGCACGAAATGCCGCCGTCGCTCTGGGAAATACTGGCGACGAGCGCGATGTGTCCGTGCTGCTGAGAGCGAGGAATGATTCCGATTCAGTGGTGCGCGAACACGCCGAGTGGGCCCTCAGGAAAATACAGGCCGATCGTTAGCGGCGGTCTGATCCCATTCGGAGTCTGCAGGCTCCTCGGGAGACCTACCGAGCTTGCGCACTGGTCCTTGATCAGCACGAACCTTTGTATCGGTATCAGGTGACCGGACCAGTACGCGCGTAGACTTCGACCCACGGTGCTCGCCAGCCACGCTGTGAAACGCGCTGGATTATTTTCGTCAACGACTCGTCCAGAGCCCCACGCGAGCTGGTCCACCGGTCAGCGATCGGGAAAAGTGTATCGCCGTGCACGCGGCGAATCTTGAACCCGGAGTCATCGAGCAACCGCTTCATTGATCGCGCGGTAAACCCTTCTCTGTAGGGAAAGCCGAGCAGGTTGTTGTGCACCAGCATTCGCTCCGCCCACAGCGCCATCAAGCCATCGAGTCGACGACGCCAATGCGTGTAGAACGAGCTGTTCGGGACTCGCACCACGAGCACCCCGCCATCGCGCAGCAGCCGCCGGACAGCGAGAGCCGCCGCGCGCACGTCAGGTAGCTGCTCGAAGGTGTTCCAGATCGTGATTACATCGTAGGGAGTATCCGAACGCACTTCTTCGATCGAGCACGTTTCGATGTGTAGTCCCTTGCCGGCACCGAATGAGGCGGCGTTGCGATTGACATCAATTCCGGTAAAAGACAGTCCAGCATCTCGAGCTGCCGCCTGAAAGCCTCCCGTGTAGCTCCCGACCTCCAGGCCACGCCGAATATCGGGGGCGAAATTCAGCAGCCTTCGAACCTGAGCGCGATACGCTTTGCGCTGATTTTCAAATAATGATTCGTAGACGCTTTGCTCGGGAGAAGAATCCGAGTACGCCCTACGTACCGCATCCGACCGCTCCCGCGGGCTGCGATAGAGATGCGTGCAGTATGCGCATCGCATCAGCCGAAGTGGCGGATCCTGCGAAAAGACCACGCGGTCGGCCAGAAAGCTCGGTGGCACCGGATGCCGGAACCGCTTGGCGTGGAAGGCCCACACGCGCTCCACTTCCCGCTGGATTGTTGCGCGGTCCGCGATCTGAATCGCCTCGGTGCTGCCGCAAATTGGGCAGTTGCTCAGTTCGTACGGTGTCTTCCGAAACGAGTCAGCAATGAGGACCTACCTGCGCGATCAGAATCTGTTTGGGAACTGTTTTACTATCCCATCGGAAAGTGCATCGGCCATGCCAAGGATCTGATTGAAGATGCTGTCGAAAGCAGAGGCGTCATCGCTCCAGCGACCCTGTATCCGGGCAGTTGCTTCCTGGGTCGTCAGCGCCAGGTGCTGATTCAGCATCGCCAGCACTGTGGCTTTGGGCCAGTTGGGATTCGCCCCACTGAGAAAAGTCGCGATGTCATTGGCGTTCGCATGCCAGCGCCGATCGGCGTCCGCCACCTTCGCCTGGTCGCCCGCTTTCGCGGCAGTGACGAGATCCACCGCGATCAGAATGTGTTGCTTCAGGAGATTCGTTAGCTGGGTTCCGGCAGCGGCACCGTAGTAGGGCACGATGGCGTTTCCGATGTCCTCCTGATTCCGAAGGAGTCTGTTGGCTGCCGTTTGCGCGCTGGGATCAGCGGCGACAGCCGATACGATGTACAACCGTGTCCAGAACACGTGATCGGACCATAGTTTCCGCATGGCGTCGTGTAGCTGAGACGAGGCCGGTGATGGCGAGGTGGCGGTAGACATGGCAGCGGTAGCGCAGGCGCAGACCGCGACGAATGCGAGGGCGATGACGCCCCGATGGGAACGGATCATAGGAGTGCTCTCACGAAGGACGGGTGGGCGAATAGCAGAAAACGCAGTCAGCACTGCGCTTTTGCATAGTCCGTTCCCCCATTTCTTTGGCGAGGCAAATGCCTCATGGCGATGGACTTAACGCGCTAAATGCTGAGCTTTGTTCGTGCCCGCGATCTCGAAGCAGCAGCGGGGTACTGGCGTCAGATCGCAGCAACTTGCAACTGGTGCAGAGAGATATTCGGCTAGTAGACCCTCGATCACCCTACAAGCCGCGGCGTTCTCCGACGTAAGCGCGGCCAACGGACAACCCGAGCTGCGTAGCACTGTCGACCCGTTATGCCTCTGCACTTCGATTATGCCGCCGAAGCCTTTCAACAGGCGGGCTGCGGCTTGTATGCGGTCCTTCAAAGTGCCGGTCGGCTTCGGATATCGCTTAGCCAGCGATTTTCCGGTATTGGACATGAAAGTGAGGAGCTGCTTCCCCGTGCATTGTCCCTCCGCCACCTCGAGAAACTCGGTCAGGACCGGCAGATACAGCGTCGAGAACTGAACCTGGCCTTCGAGTGTGATCGAATAGAGGCTAGACGGCTTGCTAACACCCGGCCGGCTGCCGCTACGCACCACGAAATTCGCGTCCTGGAGTTTCCTTAGCTGATTGCGAACAGCATTTGAAGTGAGGTGTAGTCCTCTCGCCAGCTCCTCGACTGTCATTGACCGATAGCGAAGCTGAGACAACACGCTGCGGGCTGGTTCGCTAAGACGGATTAGTGATGTCGTCATTTGAGCAGAGAGGAAAACCCGACGCGGGTTTACCAGTTCCCGAGCACGTCAAGAACTGCACCCTGACACCCGGATTACAGCGCTCGCGCGAGCTTGCAACTGGTTGACAGAAGAATACGTTCAATTCATTAGCCCATGAAGAGATTACGCATACAGATACTGATGTGTGGCCTCGTCAGCATCACGGGGAGCGCTGCGCTCGCCCAACAAGCACCGTCATATACCGCGGCCGACGTGCGATTCATGCAGGGGATGATCGGACACCACGCCCAGGCCTTGGTGATGACGGCGCTCATCCCGGACCGCACTGCTCGCCCGGACATTCGCTCGCTCGGACAGCGAATCGAGGTTTCACAAAAGGACGAGATCAAGCTGATGCAACAGTGGCTGCGAGAGCGTCATCAGTCCGTCCCGGACCCGAGCGCCGAGCACCAGCATCATATGGATATGCCAGGCATGGCGATGACCGACACCCTGATGCCCGGCATGCTGACCGCAGAGCAGCTCGCCGAGTTGGCAAAAGCCCACGGCGCAGAGTTCGACAAGCTTTTTCTGAAAGACATGATCCAACATCACGAGGGAGCGTTGACCATGGTCGCCACGCTCCTCGGCACCACTGGCTCGGGTCAGGAGCCTGAGGTTTTCCGCTTTGCGGCAGAAGTCGATACTGACCAACGCGCGGAGATCGCGCGCATGTCCGCATTGCTCGACCAGCTCGGAAATTCCGGAGCAGTACCACAACCCTGAACACATCTACAGATCCACGACTTCCCACTCTGTGAGAAAATGATGAATCAAACATCGACGCTCATGCGTTCCGTATTTCGCTCCACCAATCTCACTGCGCTGACACTGGCGTCGCTCGTGCTGGCGATACCCGTCTTTGGTCAGGGCGACAGCGCCATCACGAGCAACGATCCACGCATAGGACTCCGTCCCGGCCTGAGCAATGCCGGTGAGGCTGCGCGCAACCTCGAGTTGGTGGGCCACGTTGATCGACCGCAGAACTTTGGCAACCCGCAGAATCCGGCCGACTTCGCATTCCTCAATGCGGATCTCGCGTTCATGGGAAACTACCTGTATCAGGGCGGCTTCAACGGATTCCAGATCTGGGACATCTCAAACCCGAGCTCCCCCAAGTTGCGTACGTCCATGGTCTGTCCCGGCGGTCAGGGTGATCTCTCGGTTTACAAGAACCTGATGTTCATGTCGGTCGAGGAGACGCGTGGCAGACTCGACTGCGGGGGCCAGGGAGTGACGGACACCGTCAGCGCCGAAAGATTCCGCGGCGTCCGCATCTTCGACATGACCGACATCGATCACCCGAAGCAGGTCGCTGACGTGCAAACGTGTCGCGGATCTCACACGCACACATTGGTCGCCGATCCCAACGACCCCGCCGATGTCTACATATACGTCTCCGGAACCGGACCAGTGCGCTCTGGATCTGAGCTGGCCGGCTGCGCGCGCGGTGCATCGCTGACCGACACCACCAGCTCCCTCTTCCGCATCGACATCATCAAGGTTCCGGTCGATGCGCCGCAGAACGCTAAGATCGTCAACTCTCCGCGCATCTTCGCCGACTCGACGGGCGCGATTGCCGGTCTCTGGAAAGGTGGTCCGCACGGACCTGGCACACAGAACACGTCGCAGACCAACATGTGCCACGACATCACTGTTTACACCGCGGTCGGTCTCGCTGCTGGTGCGTGCTCCGGCAACGGCATTCTGCTCGACATCAAGGACCCGGCGAACCCGAAGAGAATTGCCGCGGTTATCGATCCCAACTTCGCTTACTGGCACTCGGCGACGTTCAACAACGACGCCACGAAGGTGCTCTTCACCGACGAGTGGGGCGGCGGTATGGCGCCGCGCTGCCGCGCAACCGACAAGATGACGTGGGGCGCCGATGCAATCTTCTACCGCGCCGCCAGCAACCTGAATCTCGCCGGCTACTACAAGCTTCCCGTTGCACAGACGGAAACCGAAAACTGCGTCGCGCATAACGGGTCACTCATTCCGGTCCCGGGCCGCGACATCATGGTCCAAGCCTGGTATCAGGGCGGTGTCTCGGTCTTTGACTTTACCGATCCTGCGCACCCCAAGGAAATCGCGTTCTTTGATCGTGGTCCAATGGATTCCACCAAGTTGATGCTGGGCGGCGACTGGTCGACTTACTGGTACAACGGGCACATCTACGCATCGGAAATCGATCGTGGACTCGACGTGCTCGATCTCAAGCCGAGCGATCAGCTGACGCAGAACGAGATCGACGCCGCCAAGCTGATCCACTTCGACGTGTTCAATCCGCAGAATCAACCGAAGCTGGTATGGCCGGCGAATTTTGTAGTAGCGCGGGCGTACCTCGATCAGCTGGTGAGAGACAACGGAGTTCCACGCGAGCGGTCGACGGCGATTGCGCGTGATCTGAATCGCGCGGAAAAACTGAAGGGAGCCAGTCAGCGCAATGCGTTGAATCAGCTGGCGAGTCGACTCGATCAGGATGCACGCAAGTCTTCTGATCAGGCGCGCGTTGAAGCACTAGCCTCGACGGTGAGGAACCTCGCCAGGAAATGAGCCCTTTCTCAACAAAGCGGGAAGCGGGAAGCGGGAAGCGGACAACGGAAAGCGGACAACGGGTAGCGGGTACGGACAACGGTTAGCGGCCCTCCCGGTGTCCGCCTCCCGCCTCCCGCTATTCTACGAGCTGGGCAACTGACGGCGTAGCGTGAGATTCAGCAAACCGCCCACCAGCCCGAGCACGAGAACTACCCAGGTTACCGTCGGCGTCTCGAACCACGTTTTTCCGAGTGCGGCATCGAGTGAATAGCGACCGGGCCCGATCAGCGCGAGTCCAACAGCGATGGTCGTGAACATCAGCGGATGCTCGATTCCATTTGTTGAGACGAAGAAAGGGTTCTTGCGGTGAACGGTGATCATTGCGACGACCATCACCGAGATCATCAGCGCGGGACCAACCGGACCCAAAAATCCGAGGGCGAGGAGAAGGCCACCGAAGAACTCGCTCAGTCCCGCGGCAGTCGCGAACATCTTCCCCGGACGGAAGCCAAGCGTCTCAAGGAAGCCGCCAGTACCAGCGATTCCGTAGCCTCCAAACCAGCCGAACAGTTTCTGCGCGCCGTGTGCGGCGAAGATCAGTCCGAGTACGACTCGCAGTATGAGGAGACCGATGTCGAACAGCTGGGTGTCGATTGCTTCAGTCGTGGGCATTTTGCACTATCTCCGCAAGGGCGATTGTGAAT
Source organism: Gemmatimonadaceae bacterium (assembly GCA_036506035.1). Taxonomy (GTDB): domain Bacteria; phylum Gemmatimonadota; class Gemmatimonadetes; order Gemmatimonadales; family Gemmatimonadaceae; genus UBA4720. The sequence continues at coordinate 6,191 of DASXSL010000042.1, forward strand.
CCTAATCGCGCCGTCAACGGAGGTCCCACGCGCGTCGCTAGTCGGGCCTTTCTGTTCCCAGGATCTTGAGCGCTAGACAAGCGGCGCCGAAACCATTGTCGATATTCACGACGGCGACACCGGGGCTGCAGCTTGCCAACATCGTGTTGAGCGCGACCACGCCACCCTGGGCGACGCCTGTGCCGATGGATGTGGGAACGCCAATTACTGGAGCACGCAACAATCCGGCGACGACTGCCGGCAGTGCTCCATCCATTCCCGCAACGACGATGCACACCCGAGCCGCTGTCAGCTCAGGCAGGATCGATTGAAGTCGATGGATTCCAGCGACACCAACGTCAAAATGCGTCGCAGTTGGCACTCCCATCGCGTCCAGCGTCGTAGAAGCCTCGAGCGCGACGGGAATATCAGCTGTGCCCGCGGTAATGACCGGCACCACTGGAATGTTTCTCTTCGGCCGCGGATTGCGCACCGCCATCCGCGCCTCAGGATGAATCGTCGCCAGATCTCTGAGCACGTTCATCTGATCGTCGCTGAGGCGAGATGCCATCCGCAGCTCCCGGGTATTCTCGAAGACCTGGCGTAGGTGCGCGGCGGTCTTGCCGGGGCCGAAGATCACCTCCGGCACGCCGGTGCGGGACTCGCGCTCGTTGTCCCAGCGAACCTGAGTCATGACGCGACCAGCGGTAGCGAGACGCTGCCGCTCTGCAGTCCGGCCAGATCGAGGGCTACGAATTTGAAGCCAACTTTCCCGCAGGCGCGACGCAGCTCGCCACGCAGCGGCTCGCTCGTCACACGTTCGAACATTTCTGGCGCGACTTCGATGCGCACAACTGTGTCGTGCCAGCGCGCACGCGCCGGCCAGATCTGGTGCAGACGCAGAAACTCCTCTACGGCTTCGATTTGACCGAGCCGCTCAGGAGTCACTTCAATACCAACCGGCACTCTGCTCGCCAGACACGGCGCCGCCGGTTTCTCCGCGTTCGACAGTTTCCAGTGGCGGGCCAGTGAGCGTATTTCTACTTTGCCGAAGCCGGCATCCACCAGCGGTGCGATCACACCACGCTCCATCGCCGCCTGAAGACCTGGGCGATGCTCACCGAGATCGTCGACGTGTGTTCCGACAAAGATCACTTCGTCGGCATTTCGCGTCGCGGCGAGCGCGAGCACCGTGTCGTACAACGCGCTCTTGCAGTAGTAGCATCGATCGCCGGCATTGGCGCGGTATCCAGCGAGCTCCATCTCGTTCGTGGCAACTTCTTCTACCGGCACACCGATCTCGTCGGCGATGCGGTGCGCCTCCGCGCGCTCAGAAGCAGCGAGTGATGCGCTCACTCCGAGCAACGCGATCGTCTCGACGCCTGAGCGCACCGATGCGGCGAGAACGATGGTGGAATCGATACCGCCCGAGTAACAGACGTAGGCGACGCGATCTCGAGCCGCTGCGCGAACTGCAGCAATCAACCGATCCTCGAGCTGCATTATTTCCCTCGCGCTTCAGACGCGTTGGAACCGCTCTCGTTGAGGGCGCTCATCACTTCGGATCGGATCTCCGACAGCGGACGCGATGTCTCCTCAGCGACGCGGCGAAGATCGTCGAATTCCGGTTTGGCTCGCTGCGTCCCATCCGGTAGTGTCGCCACTTTGACGCGTATGTCGCGGCCGTCGAATCGCACCAGCCGCGACTCGCGCACCAGTGCATTGCGAACGACGTCGAATGTCTTCACGCCAAGCGTAGTGAACTGCAGGAAAATCGTCCTCTCGAGGCGCGCCAGATCCGACGTTTGTACGAGCGCTTCGACGCGGGTCCCAAGCCGTCCCTTCTTCATTGTCGTATGCAGGAGCACGACGTCGAGCGCGCCTTCCGCTCGCAACACATCAGCGGCACCCGCAAGCTCCTCGGGCGACATGTCGTCGATATCCGCGCTCAGCACGTGAAGGTGCTCTGTATGCACGTGTTCGTGATGGTGGTGATGATGGTCGTGTTGATCGACTGCCGCTTCCCCGACAATTATTCGCAAAGCGTTCAGCTGGCCTTTGATGTCACGCGTGCCCGCACCGTAGCCGCTCCGACGCGGCGTGTATTCCGGCGGCGGTGCGCCATTCGACAGCACTCGCAGCAGCGCGGCACCGGTCGGCGTCGTGAGCTCGCCCGATCCTGGCGGTCCGTGACGCACGTTGAATCCCTCGAGCAATCTGATCGTTGCCGGCGCTGGCACCGGCAACATACCGTGTGCAGTTCTTACAGTCCCATCGCCTAGCGCCACCTTGGTGTTGTAGACGCGCTCGATGCCGAGCAGCTCGACACCCCAGATCGATCCGATGACGTCGAGAATCGCGTCGACAGCTCCGACTTCGTGCAGGTGCAGATTGTCCGGCGCGACACCATGAATCTCCGCTTCGATCGCCGCAATCGCCTCGAACGCGGCATGTGCGGAGCGGGCAACTTTTTCCGGAATCTTCACCGCATCGATCAGCCGGTGGATCTCCGAGACGGCTCGGCCATGCGGCTGTTCGGGGATGTCGAAATCGACTTTGACGCACCGCACCCCGGAGCGTTGCACGTCGGCGATGCGCACTCCAACTGAATCGAGCCCAAGCGTTGACGGCAGCCGCTCGAGCCATGCCCTGTCGACTCCGTTGTCGACGAGCGCACCGATGAACATGTCGCCGGCGATGCCGCTGGCAGGATCCAGAACCGCAATTCTCATAGTGTCGAGCTGACCGGGTCAAGGATTATTGCCCACTCCACCAACCCCATAAGCAACTTAACCTAGCAATTGCACCGTTATTCGTGAATCGCGCCACCCGACGGAATGATGGTTGCTGAGATAACGCAGTTGTAACTTGACAATCTCGCCTGTCGGTGCGATTTCATCAGTTAGTTCGGAGAAGGGTCAGGAGGTTGACATGTCGATGCAGGCTTGGCGGCAGCTCGCTCGTGCTTTTGATGTCCCCGTTATCGGCTTCGTTGTAGCGCTTCTCGGAGCAACTGCCTGCACAACCCCATCCCCATCCGGCCAGCCCTCTCCGCAGACGCCAACCGGAGCTGGGCCGGCGACCGATGATCTTTCTCCGGCGACCCTCGCAGCAGGCCAGAGGGTATTCCGCTTCGACACTTTCGGTGACGAGCAATTCTGGACCGATACCGCCCGGATGCACGACGTCATCCAGAAGTCTGTCAGCCCGACTACAGCTCTTTCAGTTGGTCTCAAGGTTGATGCGGATGCGATTCCAGCAGACGTCGCCGCCGCGATTAAAGCAGGAAAAGTTGACCTTAATGATCCCGCCACCACTGTCACCCTGCTCAAGCTCAACGCCGTCGTGGGCCTACAGGGAACAGTGACTACGGTGAACGGCAAGGATAACCTCACCCGAGTCGGCATTACTTGCGCGCTATGCCACTCGACCGTCGATGATTCTTTCTCGAAAGGCATCGGACACCGCAAGGACGGCTGGCCCAATCGCGACTTGAACGTCGGCGCCATCATCGCGCTTTCGCCCGCCATCACGCCAGCACAAAAGGCCGTCTACAACTCCTGGGGACCGGGAAAATACGACCCCCGATTTAACATCGATGGCAAGAGCACGCCGCTCGTGCTTCCTCCGGCATATGGCCTCGCTCAGGTGCGAAATGAAACGTACACCGCTGAAGGACCCATCTCGTACTGGAATGCTTATGTCGCTGTGACCCAGATGCACGGACACGGCAACTTTTCCGATCCGCGACTGGGCATCAATATCCGCCAGTCGCCCGATATGGTTGGACCCAAGCTCGCCTCGTTGCGGGCGTACCAGCACAGTATTTCCGCTCCGACAGCCCCTGCCGGAAGTTTTGACGCCGACGCAGCGGCGAGGGGCAGAGCGATCTTCGACCAGAATTGTCTGACTTGCCACATCGGTGTCAATAACACCGACAACAATTCAGGTGTCCTGCACCCATCCTCCGAAGTCGGACAGGACGGAGCCTACGCGATGCGCACCGCGAACAGGGCGTATCGCACGACTCCCCTCCGTGCACTGTGGCAGCACGCGCCGTACTTCCACGACGGGAGCGCCCGCACGCTGGAAGATGTCGTGACGCACTACAACAATTTCCGGCGACTCAATCTCTCGACGGCACAGCAGAGGGACCTGGCTCAGTATTTAAGATCACTCTGATCGCTTTCAGCCGGGTCCATCCAGAGCTGCGATCTTTGTGTCGGCAAAATCCCGAGTGGACTTGTCTGGATTAAAATGGGTGGCTAGTTTCCGCGCTGTCCAAACCCAACAATCCTCAAATCAGACAATGTTGATCAGAACGATGATCGGAGCGACTGCGTTATTGCTGCTCACCACCAAGGCGCAGGCGCAGCAAGGCTACGAATTCGAAGTTTATAACACCAGCCTGGCAGCGCCCGGTACCGGCGAGCTCGAGCTCCACACCAACTTTGTAGCGTCAGGCTCGCAGCTATTCGACGACGCCGAAGGCCGCGCTACTCATCGGGCCTTTCGCTCGGCCTTGGAGCTGAGCACCGGTCTCACCAACTGGCTAGAGGGAAGTCTCTACGCCGTCGGATATGCTCGCAACGGAGCCGGTGCTCAATACGTCGGCAGCCGGGCGCGGCTTACTGCCGCCGTTCCACGCGCGTGGAATCTCCCGTTTGATCTTGGTCTCTCACAGGAAGTCGGCTATGCTCGTCCCGGCTTCTCCGAGAATCGTTGGGCCTATGAGATCACGCCGATTCTCGGACGCGAGGTCGGCCGACTCTCACTGGTCTTGAATCCCGCCTTCGAGCGGGGATTCAGCAGCAACAGTGAGCACCAATGGGAGTTCGAGCCACGCGCCTCGCTTGAGTACGCCGTCGGTGACGAACAGGCAGTTGGTCTGGAGTATTACTCCGTCCTCGGGCCCGTCGAAGGATTCGACACCAGAAGCCACCAGCGCCACCAGCTGTTTGCGACTGGAAAGACGGAGCTTCCTTCAGGACTGGAGGCGTCACTTGGACTCGGCCGCGGCCTCACCAGGAATTCCGATCGCTGGGTGATATCGACGAGACTCGAGCTGAAATTCTAGAAACGATGGTGACGTGTGCGAAGTGCGGAGACACTGGTGTAGGGAATCGAACTTGCACCCGCGCTCCGCATGAACGCACAACGATTTGATATTGCAGTTGTAGGTGGTGGTCCCGCCGGACTTTGTGCCGCGCTCTGGCTGGCGCGCTATCTACACAAAGTGGTAGTGGTCGATTCGGGCGATCCCCGCAACTGGGAAACTCGCGGCATCAACGGCTTCCTCGGCCACCAGGGAATCCGTCCCCCCGAGCTCCGCGCAATCGGTCGCGACGAATGTGCGAAGTATGGCGTTCAGTTCGTTGGTGGCATCGTCGACACCGCCGTCAACGAGACCGGCGAGCTGTTCGCGATCTGTCTCCGGGACGGAACGACGATTGAGGCCCAGCGAATACTGCTCGCCATCGGCATCAAGGATTTCTGGCCGACCATACCGGGCCTCGAAAAGTGCTACGGGGAGACGGTTCACGTCTGCCCCGATTGCGACGGCTACGAGACACGCGACAAGAAGACCGTTGTAGTGGGAGTCGGACGTAAAGCAGTTGGAATGGCACTCGCACTGACGACCTGGACGCGACAAATCGTCATCTGCACCAATGGCGAGCTGCCGGATATGGACCAACAGCTCCTCGATCAGCTGAAAGCACTGAACATTCCGGTGCTCGACCAGCTGATCAAATGCGTTCTATCGAAGGAAAGCGAGATACGGGGTATCGAGCTCGATGGAGGAATGTCACTCGACTGCGAGCGCCTGTACTTCGCGATCGGTCAATACCCGGCCGACGATCTCGGCGCGCAACTCGGTTGCAAGCGCGATCAAATGGGAAGACTGGTGATCGACGAGCGCAATCACACTTCAGTCAGCAACGTTTACGCAGCGGGTGACATCGCCCAGGGTCCTCAGCTGGCGATCGCTGCCGCAGCCAGTGGTGCGATAGCAGCGATCGCGATTCACGCGTCGCTGATTCCTGAGACGAGAAAACTCCCCGACTGATTACCAGCGCAGCGTCAGGGCCTGGAGCTTGTGCTTCCTCATGATCTGCAGCGAAATGCTGTGATCGCTTTCATCGGAGGCCCTAATCGCCCGTACGAGATCCACCGGGCTGGTGACGCTGATGCTGTCTGCCTTCAGAATGATGTCGCCACCGCGAAGTCCCGCCGCCCGAGCGGGTGAGCCCTCGATAACATTCGTCACGAACACACCCTCTGGTTTCACGCCCAGGACATCGCCGAGATCCGAGTTTAGTCGAGTGAATTCCGCTCCGGCGAACGGATACACTCCGGCACCGTAGCCAAGCGCAGGCGTAAGAATCATTGGCAGCGGCTCCGGCGCGGGAACACGCGTGCGCACTTGCATCATTCGCTCGCCCTGTTCTCGGCTCAACGAGCCGCCTCTCAGGTCGAGTCTCTGCGGAATCGTTAGCTCGACGACCATCTTCTGTTCCCAGTCATCCGGCCGCCTGGCAAGCTTCCCTCTGAGAACCCGGGTAGCCTCATTGCGACGGATTTGCAGAACGAATGGCGCGCCTACTCGGAGCCACTTGGCCAGCTCCACCGAGCCGCCACGCATGTCGTGCGAGTTGAACGTGAGCAGCACGTCACCTGGCTTCACACCCGCTCTGGCTGCCGGCGATCCAGGTTCGACACCTGTGACCACCGGGTATGAGTCGAAGAAGGCATTGCCACGCTCATCGACCATTGCCTGATCGGAAATCCTGACGCCAAACCATCCTGTCGGTTCCTTGATCACCACAGTCCGCGGCTGCTGAGCGTTTCCAACGAGCGGGAGACTACACAACGCAATCAGCCCCATCGCGACGATCGCGACTCTCGACTCCAAAGCTTCCTTTCTGCGCAGCATCAGCCTAGAACCCCCTCAGCCCGACCGAAACCACCTGCCGAGTCGCCGCCTGCGCTCCCATCGTCGCCAGATAGTACTGGTTGATCACAGGGTCATGCGGCGCGGTCCGCAGGGCACTCTCGGTCGCATTGACGATCTTGTCGAGAGCTTCCGCGCGCGCTCTGTAGATGGCGGCGCTGTCGCGGGTCTTTGACGACAGGTTGTTAGCGGCGATGTACTGCGAAGCTCGCTGATACTCCATTACAGCGCGATCGAGGGCGTCTGACGCTTCGTCGACCGATGCGAAACTCGCCGTCCCGGTGGGCGTCGGTGTTACGCTGGCAACGTTGGGAGGGGGAGCCGGTGATGGGCTCGTTGCCGCGGTGCTCGCCGGATTCTGGGTCGCGCTTGGCAGCCCGATGGTGGTACGACCAATCGCGATACCACCGATGAGAAGAAGTATTGCTGCAGCAGCCTGTAGCCACGGTTGATTGGACGACCACGTTCGCGACGTCTCTGACTCGCGAATGAGACCTTCCTCTCTCGCTCGCGCGGCAATTGTTCGCCATTCGTTGAGCGGCTCCTGCTGGCGAGCCTTTTCAGCGGCGATGATCTGGTCCAGTTGCTCTTCAGACAGATGCGACATGTCCCTTCCCCTCTCCTGCAGTTGGTGATTCATCTACTAAGTGCGCGAGAAGCTTCCTGAGCTTCGCACGTGCCTTGAACAATTGCGATTTTGATCCGCCCGGCGTAATTCCGAGCTCCTCTCCAATCTCCCCGTGCGTATAGCCTTCTATGTCATGAAGCACGAACACGGCTCTGGCACCGGGTGAGAGCTTTCCCATCGCCTGCTCGATCGACTCCGCTATGAAAGTCCGGTCTGTCTCGAGCTCGGTGATTGCGGTGTCATCTTCGATTTCTATTTCCAATTTTGCGATGCGCCTTATCTTGCGTAGTGCGTTCAGAGTGCGGTTCACCGCGATCCGGTGGGCCCATGTTCCGAACTGCGAGTCACCACGATAGCTCGGGAGAGCCCTGAAGATCTGCATCCAGACCTCCTGAGAGATGTCGGCGGCCAACTCGGGATCACCACAAAGCCTGCGAACGACGGCGTCGATATGAGGCGCATGCTGCGACCAAAGCCGCTGCATCGCCCTCTCATCGCCTGCGATTGCGCGCTTGAGGTCGAGCTGATCGAATGGCATCTCGGACATCTGATTAGTCACGGCATATGTAGCTAAAGTTTCCTCGAAAACCGGTGACGTTCCCTTGCGGGAATCGTTTGCAACTGTACGCCTTGCCGCTTCGTAGAGTTGCAAGATCAGTCCGGGCTGTCGGGAACCTCTGCCGCATAGGGTCAGTATAAATGAAGGTAGTTCATGGAGTTAGCGTTGCTTAGAGTCATTCTCACCGCCCTGACGGTGACCCGCGCCGGTGATGGCTTACCGGTCAAGTCACCGACTGACGTCGGCATGTCCAGCAGTCGACTGGCTGCGATCCAGCGCGTGATCGAGCGCGGAATCAAAGCCGGAGGCTACCCCGGCGCTTCGGTCGTCGTGGGCAGGAAGGGCGCAGCGGTTTTCGAGAGAGGATTCGGCAAGCTCTCCTGGAGCGAGACCAGTACCCCGGTAGACGCCCAACGCACCATCTACGACGTCGCCTCGCTTACCAAGGTCGTCGGGACCACGACGGCCATCATGATCCTCTACGATGAGAAAAAGATCGGGCTCGATGACCCGGTCGTGAACTACATCCCCACCTTTGGCGGCGGCGACAAAGACAGAGTAACCATCCGCCAGCTGCTCACGCATACATCAGGATTGCCGGCTGGACGCGACATATGGCGCATCGCCCAGACACCACTCGAGGCGCGTGCGCTGGTTCTGAGCACCCCCCTCGAGGGCCGTCCCGGAGCGCAGTACATCTACTCCGACTTGGGTGCTGACGTGCTGGGTTTGCTGATCGAAGTGGTAGCCGGAGAGCCGCTGGACAAGTTCCTGACCCGGCGGGTCTTCGAGCCGTTGGGGATGAACGAGACGATGTTCCGCCCCGCCGACTCCCTCCGCTACCGGATCGCGCCCACCGAAGTCACCCCACCCCGTGGCTATCCCCTGCGAGGCGAGGTCCACGACGAGAACGCCTACGCGCTGGGCGGCGTCGCCGGCCACGCCGGCCTCTTTAGCACTGCTGCCGATCTCTCCGTCTTCGCGCAGATGATGCTCAATGGCGGCGAATACAACGGCGTACAGATCATCAGCAAGCCAACCGTCGAGCTTTTCACTTCAAGAGCGTTTGGACACCGGGCGCTCGGCTGGGACACCGCCGAGGGAGATTACGGATCGGGCCGCTTCCTTGGGCCGACCGCTTACGGTCATACCGGATTTACGGGCACGTCGATGTGGATCGACCCCGAGCGCGAGATGTTCGTCATCCTTCTCACCAATCGCGTTCATGCCGCCCGAGCGCTCCGTCCGGCGAAAGTGATCTCCGATGTTCGCGCCGACCTGTCAGACGCGGCAGTGCTCTCGGTTCTCGACGGCCCGAAAGTCTCCGGATCGCGGAGTTTCCGTGCCGACCGCGAAGTAGGCTGGAACCCGCCGCCACGGCGCGCGTCGAGACGCCGCCACGGCTCATCTCGGCACCATACCATCGCCAGCGCCACTTCCAAGAGCCGCGCCTCGGCTAAGAAGAGCAGCTCTCGGAAAAAGGCCCCGGTCAGGAAAAGCAGCAAAAAGCGCTAACTGCTCGCGGTCCGATAGTCGAGGGGCGCCCAAAAAAGGCGCCCCTCTCTTATTATTCGGTAGTCACATGAGCGACGATTCAGCTACTCCTACCCCCACTCAAGCTCCCGGCCCGACTGGTGTCGTCTCGGAAGATCAGGTCAAGCTCGCGCTACGGCGCGTCAAGGATCCGGACCTCCAACTCAATGTCGTGGATCTCGGACTCGTCTACGGTATCGTCGTCGACGGCACGACGGTGAAGATCGACATGACGCTGACTTCGCCAGCCTGTCCGTCCGGCCCCGAGCTGATGACGAACGCCGAGAAAGAGGTGATGACGCTGCCGGGCGTGGACAAGGTCGAAGTGAATCTGGTCTGGATGCCGTTCTGGACGCCCGAGAAGATGGAGCCGCGAGTGAGGGCGTACCTCGGTTTCTAACAACGGGTCGGTCAGGCACGAGCAGAGCTTGCCCGTGCGTCTGTGTTCCACAACTCTCCTTGCCGTCGCTCTAGTGGCGGCCTGCGCGACAAATCCTCGGTCGACAATCACCAGAATCACACCCCGCGTGGCTGGTGTCACCTGTCTCGACACGCTGCACGCAACCGATTCGATCTCGGCAGTCGTGAAGATGTCGGTGATGCCGGTGGATTCTACCGCAAAATTGCCGCGGGACTTCGAGGGACTGTTCGTCGACGAGTTCCGCTCCTACTTCAAGCTGCCGGCACAGCTGCCACTGAATGTGGTGATTGGATTGATGCCGTGCGACTCGCTCGGATCTCGATGCTCCAGCGCTTCCCTCGATGTCGGCGCGGTGGTTTATGCCACGGCACACAATGATGGGACATTGTCCGACATCGAAGTGGTAGACGTCGCGCTGACTCCCACTCTCGCCGACACCATCGCTTCCGCGTTGCGCACGATGTCCAAACTTCAAACGGTGCCGCTTTCAGGTAACGTCGAATCAGTGCCGCTGGTGATCCAGATCGCGCGCGAGGATTTCCCGGACAGCGTTCCCGCGGTCCGCCGTCTCTTCAAGGCGAAGGTTCCGCACTACGAGCTTCCGTTCCGGTACGCCACGATGCCGGCGGCAGGTGTCGATGCGAAGTATCCCTTCGTAGCACGGCTGGCCGGTGTCGGTGACAGCGTCATGATCGCGTTCACCGTCGATTCCGACGGCACCATTCTGCCTGGATCGCTCGAGCTGGTCCGCGCAACGTATCGCGATTTCGTTTCCAGCGTGCTCGACGCGCTCGGCAAGACTCACTATCACCCCGCCTATCTTGGCGACTGCCCAGTAGCGACACGGATGACGCAGAGATTTTTCTTCAAGGTGCCCGACTGAGGATTTTTACGACGGGCTCCGCAACGCTTGCAGAAACCCCTCGCCCATTTCCTCGATTTGCCAGCGTCGTAACTCTGGTACTTTCGCGAGATCGTCGATTGATTTTGCACCGCTGCGCGCCACGTTCTCCAACCTCTCCCGCGAGCATAGCACGCCCGGATCCAGCTCCAGCCTCGTCGCCGCAGCATCGCGCACTGTCTTGAGCCGAGCGACGCGATCGTCGAAGTCGCGATCCTTGTTCCAGCGCTGACCGCGGGGAAACTTGGGCAGCTCCGCTTCCGGTGCTTCCATTCCGCGGCGAATGGCGGTGACGATGTCGGCTCCTCCGCGCTCGACCATCCCTTTCGGCATTCCCTTGATCGCGCTCAGCTCCGACACGCTGCGCGGCGCACGACGTGCCAACTCCAGCAGTACTTCATTACCCATCACGCGGAAAGTCGCGCGATCGAGCTCGCGCGCCATGGTGTCGCGCCAGTTCGCCACCTCACGTAGCACCGCCAGCTCACGGCGGGTCAGGTCACGCGCTCCCTTCAGTCGTAGGAATGCCTCCATCTCCTCTTCGGCTTCCCAGCGTGTCCCCTCCAGCCGCGCAAACTCCTCTGCCGCCCATTGCCAGCGGCCACGACGCTGGAGCTCACTCTTCATGTGATCCCGCAGCTGCAGCAAATACCGAGTGTCCTGGGCCGCGTACTCCAGCATGTCTGGCGTCAGCGGACGCATCGACCAATCCGCCCGCTGATGCTTTTTATCCAGCTTTACATCGAAGAATTGCTCGAGCAGTGCGGCAAGCCCGAACGATTTGATTCCCAGCAGCTGCGCTGCGACACGAGTGTCGAAAATGTTGGTGACGTGCCAGCCGTAGTCCTGGTGCAGAAGGCGCAGATCGTAATCAGCGTCGTGAAACACGACCTCGACGCTGCCGCTCTGCAACAGCGTGCCGAGTTTTGCGGGTGCGCCGATCGGAAGCGGATCGATGATGGCGCTGTGCTCCCGAGTCGAAATCTGAAGCAGGTAGATCCGGTCGAGAAAGCGATGGAAGCTCGCGCCTTCGGTGTCGAGTGCGAGCTCAGTGACGTGAGATATTTGATCCAGAAAGCGATTTACCTCGTCAGGCTGGTCGAGGTACTCCGCGCTCTCTGTGTTGGCAGGAGGCATCGTCCAAATTTAGTGCTTTAATGGTGTCGCGCCCGCCTGCCCCGACGGCGTTAACTTTCGTCGCTCAATTCACCACGCGCCGATGACAGAAGACTTCAAGGTTCACATCTATCCGAGCGACTGCGATTCCGTTGGTCACGTGAATCACGCCCACATGCTGACGCTGCTCGAGCGAGCCCGCTGGTCGGCGCTCGAGCGCCACATGACTTACGACGAGTACATGAGAACGAGCCTGTGGGCAGTGGTGCGGAAGGTCGAGGCGTCGTATCAGGCGCAGACTTTCCCCGGAGACGACCTGAGTATCCGCACCGGACTCACGTCGGTCGGCAATACCAGCTTCATCGTCCGACAGGTAGTGCGAAATCAGCGCGATGCCCTGGTGTGCGATGTGAACATCGTTTACGTCACGGTCTCACCCGACGGTAAGCCGATTCCGGTTCCCGACCAGTGGCGCACTTTGTTCTCCCCCTGGCAAGATGACAGCTGATACCGACCGAGTCAGCGCCACGGAACAATCGATTCCGGCCCAGATAGGGGCGATTCTTTTTCGACATCGCGGTTGGCTCCCTCTTCTCTTCCTCGGCATTCCGCTGGTATTTCCCGGCTCGACATCTCCATTCCGCTGGGATGTCGGACTGGCATTGATCATCATCGGAGAAGCAGTCCGACTCGCTGGTGTCGCTGCTGCCGGCAGCGTCACGCGGCGTCGATCGCGTAACGTGCAACGACTCGTCAGCTACGGAATCTTCGCCTGGGTGAGAAATCCGCTGTACATCGGCAACTTTCTCATTTGGATGGGATTCGTCACCATCTCGGGCGTGCTGTGGTTCCTTCCCGCCGCAATACTGTTGTTCGCTGTCGAGTACGAGCTCATCGTTCGCTACGAGGAGGGAGTGCTCGAGACGATCTTCGGACGCGAGTATCTCGACTACAAAAACAGCACGCCCCGCTGGATTCCCCGCCCGCCGAAGGGAGAGACGACGGTTGGCGAGCACCACTGGGGCGAGGCTTTCAAGAGCGAGATCAGCACTTTTCTACAGTATGCAGTGCTTTTGGTGGCGTTCTGGGTAAAGAGCCAGGTAATGGAGGGGACGATTCGCGCCGGAGCGACGGGATTCATCAAGCGGTTCTAACGACTGGCATCTGGCAGCTCAAAGCGCTTAAAGGCAACTGTTGAAGTTCATGCCTTTGAGCGGCACTCAATACATACTGGTCGACTGCCGGAGAATCGCGCCTTCACCTTGTCCCAGAACGACCCGTGCAAGTGCTGATCGCAAAGCGCCCGCTTACACGACTGACACACGCCTCCACTTCCCGCTCTGAAAAACACTCCGCACTTGTCGCATTGCCAAGTGAACGTCGACTGGCGGAAGAACGGCGGCATTTACACGATCGCTAGCGTCTGGGAGCCGCTCCAGGAGGTGCCGGGCTTAAGCTCCACTGGCGAGCCGATCTGCGCTGCTTCGATGCAGATCATCCGCAAATAATCTTCAGGGTCGAGGCCGATGAATCCGGTCACCTTCTCTGCCCACGGATTCCACACCACCGCATCCTTGAACCCCGATGCCTTGATCTCGATCCGACGATCGTTGCCACGATCCTCCACCTCTACCTTCTTCGGCGCCTTGAGATAAACGCGGTCGGTTTCATCGGAGATGACCATCTTCTTCGCTTCGTCCTTCGTCTCGTTACCGCCCTGGGTCTTGTCGAGATACCATTTTCCGGTGAACCCGCGTACCGCCGATTCGCGAATGTCGGCAACTGAGATGTAGGTGTGAAGGGCAGCCGTAAAGCTGAATAGCTCGTCACCGGTATTGAACGCGTCCAGCTGCACTGTCAGCGATTTGTCGTCGATCTTGACGGTCAGCTCTGTGCGAAAGTGATACGGCCATAGTTCGCGGGTCTTATGATCGTCAGTAAGAACGAGCTTGACTGAAGACTGATCGTCCGAAGAGTCGGCGTTCTCACCCAGCTGCCATTCCGTTTTTCGCGCAAAGCCGTGCTGCGGAAGCGCGCCGAGGTTGGCAAACTGTGGCCACACTACAGGAATGCCGCCGCGAATCGGATCACCCGGCGCAAATGTCGCCGTCTTCCCCATGAACAGAACTTCCTTGCCGCCGGCTGGAATCCACGAGGTGACGTGCGCGCCATTCAGGTAGACATCGGCGGAGCTGCCCGACGGATGCGAAAGCAGCACCGTCGACATTCCGTTCTTTCCGGGAACGATAGTAGGGGTCATGGGATCAGATATTGAGGCCCAAGCACCGGAATCCGCCAGCCGCTTGGCAAAAGTGGATCGCTACCGGTTGGGCCGTCCCGGAGGGTTGGGACTCTTGAATACTTCGCGGTTGATCTGGACGTATTCCTTCATGTTGGCCGGCACGTCCTCTTCCGGAAAGATCGCAGTCACCGGGCACTCTGGCTCGCAAGCGCCGCAATCGATGCACTCATCGGGGTGGATGTAGAGCTGGTCAGGACCTTCATAGATGCAGTCGACCGGGCATACGTCGACGCAGGCGCGGTCCTTGGTGTTCTTGCAGGCTTCAGTTATGACGTAGGGCATGTCATCCCCAGTAGAACGGCAACGCAGACTGACGAGCGATGCCGCAAAGCGATTCCTGTGCGAAAAATAGACCCGCGAGATTTAATCGCAACCGCGGATTTCACAGCTTGATGATCCCCAGAACAATACCAAGCAACAATGCTGCGAGGATGCCCATGAAGACGGTCAGCAGCCGCAAGCGCGTCCTGCGAACCGCCGCCCACACTTCCTCGTCGAGATAATAAACGCCGGGCGCAGTCTCGCGTATCACGGCTCGATTTCTCAACCGCCTGACTGCCAGTGATTCGCCGAGCCCGATGGCGGTGTAGGATTGTGCCCGCTCGGGTAAAGTCGCGCCGGCGGCGCGGAAATCATCGATGACTTCCTGTTCGCGGCGACGCATTGCCGCGGCGACTACTGCTGCACCCATCTCGATTGCTCCCTAAAAGTTCCCGCCGAGTTATTTGCGCCAGGGTGGAAGATCGCCCCGCCTCTTTTCCATCTCGGGGTTTTCGCGGAAGAGTGTGGCGGTGCGCCCGATTACCTGGACTACCGCGGAGTTGGTGGCGAGTGCGAGCGAATTGGCCACGTCCTTCGGCTTTATGTCATCCTTTTTTCCGAGCTTCACCTTCACCAGCTCACGAGTGCGGAGTGCGTCGTCGAGAGAGATGATCACCGACGGTGTGAGCCCCTGCTGTCCGATGTGCACCGTCGGATCCAGATGATGCGCTTCGGCGCGCAGCTCAGCGCGCTCACGACCCTTCAATTTCTCATCCTGCCCGGTTTCGTCATGAAGCCACGCACGTCGATTGGCGTGCCATTCCAGTAGTTCGCATCGCTACGCGTCACCTGAAAGTGGAGGTGCGGCGCGTCTGGCGATGCGTTGCCGGTAGTGCCGACGAATCCGATTACGTCGCCTTCCTGTACTTGCAGTCCTTCCCGGATGTTCGGCGCGTAGCCCATCAAGTGTGCGTAATACTCAACGTAGCGCCCACTCACATCCGCGATGTAAATCGTGATCCCCCCGGCCCCACCGTTGGCGAGCTTGATGATGCGCCCGTTCGCCGCTGCCAGCACTGGCGTGCCGCGCATTGCCATGATGTCCGTCGCCATGTGAATGCGACCGCCGCTGCGCGACTGATGATAGGTGTCCGTCAGCTCACGCGGCTCTACTCCCTCGACGGGCACCATCAGCGGATGCGCGCGAAAATAGGCGGAATCCGAGGCCAGCATTGGACGCATGTCGAGCGGCAGATTCCCGTCGCCATCAGGTCGCGTTACGACGGCGGGAGGCATGCGCCTCGTGGTCGCATCGTGCGGCTCACGGAGATTGACGCACGTCGCGGTGCCCACCACCCCGCAGAACAGCGTCGCGCACAATCGTGAGATGCGTGCGACGCTCGCACACCGTTCGCAAAACCGCTCGAGCCTAGCTCGCGTGAACACCAGCTAGCTGTAGCTCCGTCTTGCCTGATTCAGGAACTCGAGGTGCATTGACGCCTCCCTCCCCCTTCCCTTCCCCTTCCCTTTCCCTTTCCCTTTCCCGTTCCTCGAGCTCGCGCGCCATTTGAGCAATTCCTTCTTCGATCGTGCGCGAGTGGTGCATCGAGCAGAACTTGGGCCCGCACATACCGCAAAATTCGGCGCTCTTGAAGTATTCGGCGGGCAGCGTTTCGTCGTGGTACTCCTGGGCCCGCTCAGGGTCGAGGCTAAGCCGGAATTGCTCCTTCCAATCGAAGGCGTAGCGGGCGCGCGAGAGCGCATCGTCGCGATCCCGCGCCCCTTTGCGGCCGCGCGCGACATCCGCCGCATGTGCCGCAATCTTGTACGCGATGACGCCTTCCCGCACATCCTCGGCGTTGGGCAGACCCAGATGCTCCTTCGGTGTCACATAGCAAAGCATGTCGGAGCCGAACCAGCCGATCATCGCCGCGCCGATCGCGCTCGAGATGTGGTCGTAGCCGGGCGAGATATCGGTGACCAGCGGGCCGAGGGTGTAAAACGGCGCATCGTTGCAGACCTCTTTCATGCGTCGGACGTTCATCTCGATCTGGTGCATCGGGATGTGTCCCGGCCCTTCGACCATCACTTGCACGTCGCGCTCCCACGCCCGTCGTGTCAACTCACCGAGGGTATCGAGCTCGGCGAACTGGGCGCGATCGCTGGCGTCGGCGATGCATCCCGGCCTGAGACTGTCGCCCAACGAGACGGTGACGTCATAGTATCGAAGGATCTCGAGCACATCGTCGAACCGCTCGTAGAGCGGATTCTGCTTGCGATGCGCCATCATCCACACCGCGTGCAGCGATCCGCCGCGGCTGACGATTCCCGTGATACGCCCGTGCACGAGTGGCAGGTGCTCGATGAGAATGCCGGCATGCAGCGTCATGTAGTCGACGCCCTGCTTCGCCTGGTGCTCGATCATGTCGAGGAGATCGTTGGCGGTAAGCTCCTCGAGCTGCTTGTCCCATTTTCCGTCGGGCCCGCCTTGCACCGCCTGGTAAATCGGAACCGTTCCAATTGGTACCGGCGACGCGGCGATGATCGCGCGGCGAATGCCATCGATGTTGCCGCCCGTCGACAAGTCCATCACCGTATCAGCGCCGTACTTCACGGCGATCTGCAGCTTCTCGATCTCGCCGTTCACGTCGGAGGAGACCTGCGAATTGCCGATGTTGGCGTTGATCTTTACGCGGGCGACCTTGCCGATTGCCATCGGCTCGAGCGCGCCTGCGAGGTGGTGAACGTTGGCGGGGATGATGAGGCGCCCGATGGCGATCTCGTCGCGCACTACTTCCGGGGCCAACTCTTCGCGCTCGGCGACGAAGCGCATGGCGTCGGTGATCTCACCCAGACGCGCGTGGTGCATCTGCGTGCGTGCTGCTCTTTCCATTTTCGACTCCCTACGCCGGTACTAACCGGATCAGGTTCTGAGGGACTTTCTCAGCCGCGCCGCCGCCGCTTCCTGCAGCGGCAATCCTCCGCGTGGCACCCCTGTCTTTCTACAATCTAATAACTGTGGAGGCGCACCAATGCCCGTGACGTTTCGTAACTGCATGTTTCCTCTTGACTCGGATGCCATTGGCCTCGACACTCTTCGCGTCGACTGACTCTCTCCCTTTCCCGAGGACCGTATGGCCATGAACATCAAGAAGGTCGTGATCGGAGGCATAGCCGCCGGAGTCGTCATGAACGCCATCGACTTCGTAACCAACACCTACATCTTCGGCGCCAGAATGAAGGCCGAGGCCGATGCGTTCAAGCCGGGGCTGGCGGATCAGATGATGAGTGGCTCGGCCATGGTCAGCTACATCATCATGGATTTCGTGCTCGGAATCGCGCTGGTGTGGACTTACGCGGCGATTCGCCCGAGGTTCGGGCCAGGACTTCGCACCGCGACGTTCGCCGCGCTCCTCTTTTGGCTCCTTGCTCTGATATTCCTAATGGGCTACCTACACATGGGAATGATGTCGTCGGGGCTGTGGTGGTCGTTCGCTGTTGCCGGGCTCATCAACTTTTTCTTGTCGGCCTGGGCGGGAGCCAAGATTTATACCGAGGATGGTGCCGTGGCGGCGTAGAGGTGCCGATCGACGCCGGCCGGTCGTCCTTCCGGTATGAGCAAGCTCTTTTCGTTCCTTGGTGCAACGATCGGTGGGTACGCTGGCTGGTTTCTCGGCGCGAAAATTGGATTCACGACGGCGTTCATGCTTAGCATGGTCGGTACCGGCGTCGGCATCTATTACGGTCGGTTGATCGCGCGGAATTACGGTCCGTAGACTGTAGCCGATTGAACAAAAAAAGGCGCGCTCATTTGAGCGCGCCTTTTTCATTCTGATTCGTGACGATCAGACCGACTGTTGGACGGTCATCGGCTGATTGAGCTTGAGCGAGATGCGCCCGCCGTTGGGAACGCATCCGTCATACTTGCCAGTCGCGCCGGCGATCACAGCACCGGCTGCGGCGCCAGTCGCGGCACCAATCACAGTCGACTTGGTCTTGTGGCCGAAGATCTGGCCGGCGATAGCACCGATAATTGCACCGGTCGCAACTTTCTTCCCATCGTTGCTCGCGTCACCGTTGCGCACTCTCTCGACCTGCGCGGCTGTCACCGTCGAGCTCACAGGGTAGCTCTTGCCATTGAAGGCAATCGAGCGAACGGCGAATTCCATTTCGATGTTGTCGTTCGCATTCTCACTCCGCTTGAGCGCCGTGATCTCTATTACTGCGGTCGCCCCAGCAGGAATCGAAACACCGTTCGATCCTTGCACGGACTCGGCTACGCTCGCCGTAAACTTGTCCCCAACGTTGTACTGATTAGTGCAAACGCGCTGGCCGGAATAGAGCGAGATCTCCGAGCCGCTGGCGATGGTTCCAACCGTGCCCTCGCTGGATCCGCCAGTGCTGTTCTCAGTAACAGTGTTCCCATTCGGAGTCGTCACTGGCGTGCGCTCGACAGGTTCCGGATTCGAGCGCGGTGTTGTTGCCACGCGACGAGGATTTCTGCTGGGGGTCAGGATCTCGGACGGAGTTTGACGCCGCGCAACCTTGGGCGCGGTCGTCACCGGATTCTGAGCGGGTTCGACTGTAGCGGGGACGTCCTTCAGCTGCGGCTGCGCGGCGGAGTCCGCGTTCGCGAGCTGGAGATCGCGTGCGAGCGAAGTGTCGGACGCTAGTGCGTCTTCGGGCTTATCGCCCTGCTTGCAGGCGCCGAGCGCCAGAGTAACGCCAAGGAGGACCGGTGTCGCGATCCTCGAGAAAGTCGATTTCATGATTCTAATCTCGTCGAAAACGGAAAAGGGATGCGGTCTGGTCGGACCGCATCCCGTCGCTATTAGCGTCCGGGCCTGCGGCCGAGGATTATCGGGCTGCTGCCCATCCTGCCACCGACTGGAAACGGAAGCCGTTGGTTGATCAGGATTGGCGCGCGACCACGACGCCCATCGGTGCGTGGATCGCAGTTGTCGACATCACCGACAACACCACCGCGAATCACAGCGCCAAGGATTGTGCCGATGATCACGCCAGCACTTGAACCGCCGCTCGCGCGTCCATCATCACCACCAGACGACGAACCGTTTGGATAGGATACCGGGACAGGTTGGGGGCGCGGCGACACCGGTGTTGGATCATTGGCGACGGGCGCCTGAGCGACTGTCTGCTCCTGAGGCTCGCTCACAGTCGCGGGCGCGTTGGCCCGCACGACCTGCGGCGGCGACTTCGGAGCCGGCTTGTGGTGTCTCACCCGATTCGACGGGGTCTGCTGCCTGGTCGGCGGAGTGGTCCGCTCGATCGCAGAGACTATCTGCTGGCCCGCATTCGGTGAGCTGTTGGCGAGGGTGATCCCATCGTTCGAGGAGGCGAGCTCCAGGCTCTTCCTGAGATCATCGTCCATCGCTGTCTTTTTGTCGCTACTGCAAGCAGCGAGAAGGACAGCACCAACTCCCGCAAGCAACAGATAACTCTTCCGCATAAAAACTCCTTCCCAACGAGAGGGAAATGACTTCATCGCTTGGTGCTACACCAACTAAAAACATTTGATTCGTTTCGCGCCATCTATAAAGGCAACTCGGACGCCGATGATTGAGCCACTCAGCAGGGGCTTAATTCGCCGTTTCTTAACGTCGTGTCACCCGTTAGTGACATGGGTTGTCTCCGGAGTGAGACGGACATTTTCACTTGGTAATTCCCCGGCGGCACGGTCCCATATCAGAGGGAGTTGAGCGGATCCGGCGTTGTCTGCGGCGACCTAGCCGCGTGGCGCGAGAGTCGCTTTTATTCCGTCGCCTCCATGAACTACACCAAGGGCATATCCACGATTACGCGGCGGTTGCGGACGTTGCTGCTCGCGACCGTCGCTCCGGGACTACTCACCGCGAGTCTGGCGTGCGGCGCCCGATCCCCAAGCGACATGTCTGCCTCGGAAAAAAAGGCGATCGCGGACTCCTTGAAGCGACTTGTGGTCAACACCTACGATCTGTCCAAGCCCGATCCGGTAACGAGGCTGATGAGTCTTTATCCGGACAGTGGGCGGGTAATCTCCGCGAGCGGTGGCGTGATTACTACCACCCGGCCGCAGTTGGAGGAAGCAATCAAAGCGTTCTGGACCTATGTCGGCCAGAACATGCGGAATCCGAGGTGGGAGTGGACGTCAATGAACGTGGATGTGCTCGCCCCGGATGCGGCAGTGATGACGAGCACATATCGTATCCCGCACCTGACGCCGACCGGAATGAATCACGTCATCGGCGGTGCGTGGACGGCAGTCTTTCAGAAGCGTGGCGGCCGCTGGGTCATAGTCCAGGAGCACCTGTCGGACGTTCAGAGCAACCTGAACCTGCAGATGAACCAGATGAACATGACCCCGCAGGGCGGCCACTGACGCTATTTACTCCGCGGAGCCGCCTCCCGTCACGCCAACGGAAGACTTGAGCTGCTGGCCCATCTCAGCTTCGCCGCTGATTATGGAGCGCCAGGTCAGCTCGGGACCACGGCGGAAGCCCTTCTGGGTGACCTTAACCCCTTCCGGCGAGATCGCCACCATATAAGCCTTGCCGTCGATCTCGATCTCACGCTTAAGGGTTTTTTCGAGTTTTGTCGCCATGCCCCCTCCGGGGAGTTAATTGTGGGTTGGCGGTATTATATGCGTATAGGGTGCCGCCAACGAGTCCCCCGGTCGATTTCCGGGGCTTTTAGAGGGGCTTAAATGTAGCCTGTCAAGCTGATCATTCGTCTTTAAAAACACGGAGATCGAATGGCTTTCATGGCTCTACAAGCGCCGGGCGACGACAGCGCCCACCTCATATACGAGTTCGAGCGCCGCGCCTACCCCGTCAGGAACTCACTGCTGACAATCGGACGCGATGCCGCGAGCCATATCCTGATTCGTGAGCCAGCCGTCTCAAGAAATCATGCTGAGTTGCGGGCGGAGGATGGCAAGTTTGTGCTCCATCCGTGTGGCGTTAATCCCACCACCGTTAACGGAACGACGCTGACCGAGCCAAAATCGCTGGCGGAAGGCGACAAGGTGGAAGTCGGCTCGGCGATCCTGACCTTCACCACCAAGCGCCTGCCGCTTGGGGTTGCCGTTATCGAACCCGCCGCCGCGTCGAAGCGTGAGAAGGATATCAGCACCCGCCGCAACACGATCAAGCATCCCATTCTGGCCGGCGATCTTGATCCCGATTCACCACGGAAGGTGCCGACCAACGTCATCATCGGGGCGATTGCGGTGATCGTTGTGATTCTTTACCTGCTCGGTAGGTAGTCTAGACTAAGACAACTGCCTGCTGGGTGCTGACCGCTGCTGTCGCTGAGCGCTTACCGCTGCAAACGACGGGACAGATCGGGAAGTCGTAAAGAAAAGGCTACTCCTGTGCGCGAAAGATGATGTTCCGTGTGTCTAGTCGGGACATCCTGCGGCATGGCCGACTTCAAGAAGCTACGGGTCTGGAAGAAAGCTCACGCCCTTGCATTAAACGCGGAGCGCGTGGCGTCAGAAATTCGCAACGCCGCCCACAAGCCACTGAAAAGTCAGTTGAACCGGGCGGCGATGTCGATTCCCACGAACATCGTCGAAGGCAGAGGGAAGAAAACCGACCGCGATTTCGCTCGGTATCTGGGTTACGCGCTCGGATCAGCCTGCGAGCTCGAGTATCACATCATACTCGCACACGATGTGGGAGCAATTCCGGAAGCGGATTTCGACGCCTTGATGCGGCAGGTCGTCGACATCAAGCGAATGTTACACGGATTGATAGACAGATTGTCGGAGCAGTGAGAAATCCGCGGCGATCTGTCTAGTGGTTTGCAGCGGTTAGCGCTCAGCGCAAAAGCGGTCAGCGGCCAGCAGGCAGTTGTCTTATCGCCTAAGCAGCACCCGAACCCGTGAACCGCGCCAACACCATTTTCTCGAGTTCCTTTTTAAGCGGCTCCAGCTCAATCGTCTCCAGCACATCAGCGGCAAACGCGTAGGTGAGCAGCGTCCGCGCCGCCTCTCGCCCAATCCCGCGGCTGTTTAGATAAAACATCGCCAGCTCGTCGAGCCGACCGACCGTCGCCCCGTGCGTGCACTTCACGTCGTCGGCAAATATCTCCAGCTGCGGCTTGGTGTCGACGCGTGCGTTGGGTGACAGTAGCAGGTTGTTGTTGCTCTGCTTGCCGTCGGTCTTTTGCGCTTCGGGATGCACGTACACCTTGCCATTGAACACACCGTGCGAGCGGCCGTCGAGCACGCCCTTGTACAGCTCGTGGCTCGGACAGTTGGGAGCGATGTGCTCGATGCTCGTCTGGTTGTCGATGTGCTGCGTGCCGTCGGTTAGATAAAGACCGTTGAGCGTGCACGTCGCCGCATCGCCGTCGAGCGTTGTGTAGATGTTCGTACGTGCCAGCGACCCGCCGACAGCAAACGAGAAGGAGTGAAGCTGGCTGTCGCGCTCTTCGCGGATCTGTACTGTTCCGACGTGAAACGCGGACTCGCTTTCCCGCTGCAGCTTGTAATGATCGATGTGGGCACCTTCACCAACCACTAGCTCCGTAACGGCGTTGGTGAAATAGGTGTCGTCGCGCAGCGACACGTAGCTCTCGATCACGGCGGCGCGCGTGTGCCGTCCCGTAACTATCAGGTTGCGCGGATGCGAAACGCCATCGCCGCCCGAGATGAACAGCAGGTGAATCGGCTGCTCGACGACCGCATCCCTGGCGAGCTCGATGAAAGCACCATCGTTGATGAAAGCGGTGTTCAACGCGGTGAAAGTCTGCTGGTCGAAGCTCGCGATCTTTCCCAGCTGGCGCTCGACCACCGGCACGCCTGATTCTATCGCGCTCGCCAGACTCTCGACACGAATCGCGTCGCCGATCTCCTCGAACGATGAGAGGCTCTCGGCGAAAACGCCATTGATGAAGACGAGCCGATGCCAGTTCGTTTGGCCAAATCCGAACCGCTCGAGATCGGCCGGCTTGAGCCCAAGCGCATTTGGGGAGTCGCTCTTGCGACGCACGGATCCCCGACGCTCGGCGCCAGCTAGCGAGTCAGGCGGCGCCAAACGGAAAGTCCGTTCCGCGATTGGCGCCACGCTGGTGAAATGCCAGTCCTCATTCTTCGTCGTCGGGTATCCGAGCGCTTCGAAACGCGCCATGCCCCTCGAGCGAAGGTCATTCAGCCACGCTGGACCAGAGGGCTGCCTCTCAAAATCCTCGCGATACACTTCTACTGAGCTCGGGGCGCGGATACTCGAGACGCGGCCGCTTCCCGTCGCGGCATCTCTCGTCACCACGTCCTTAGCGATGGGAATCTCCCGCACGACGTCCCTGGTGGCGATGTCGCTCACGGCGCACCGGCGCCCACGCCTGCCGAGTTCTGCACCCAGTCGTAGCCGTGCTCCTCGAGCTCCAGCGCCAGCTCCTTGCCGCCGGACTTGACGATTCTGCCGTTCGCCAGCACGTGCACGAAATCGGGAATGATGTAGTTGAGCAGACGCTGATAGTGCGTGACGACGATCGTCGCGTTCTCCGGTGAGCGGAGCTTGTTCACGCCCTCGGCGACGATGCGCAGCGCATCGATGTCCAGGCCAGAATCGGTTTCGTCGAGGATGGCGAGCCGAGGTGAAAGAACCGCCATCTGGAAGATTTCATTTCGCTTTTTCTCTCCGCCCGAGAAACCCTGATTCACCGAGCGACTGAGCATAGACTCGTCTATGTCGACCAGCTTGAGCCGTTCCTGAACGAGATCCAGAAACTCCAGCGGGTCGACCTCTTCCTGTCCGTTGGCCTTGCGAATCTCGTTGTACGCCGAGCGGAGGAAGTAGGCAATGGAGACGCCAGGTATTTCGACGGGATACTGGAAGGCGAGGAAGATTCCGTTTTGGGCCCTGACTTCCGGATCCATCTCCAGCAGATCCTGTCCGTTGTAGCGAACAGTTCCTTTGGTGACTTGGTACGACGGATTCCCGGCCAGCACCTGCGCCAGGGTCGATTTGCCGGAGCCGTTGGGGCCCATCACGGCATGCACTTCACCCGCATTCACGTTGAGGGTGATGCCGCGCAGAATTTCCCTATCGCCGATGCCGGCGTGCAGATCATTTATTTCGAGCACGAAACCAGTGATTGAATGTTGTTTGTATTGCGTAAACTGCCTGGCTGAACAACGTCCAGTTGGCGGTGAATGGATATCCGGGAGTTCGTGGTCCTGAGCGGAGCCAGTGCCAGACAGCATGAATTCTGTCTCTGAGATTCCGGATTCCCATGTGCCGTTGGTGTGGGCGCTTTGATCTTAACCGACGCTGCCTTCCAGCGTTATGCCGAGCAACTGCTGCGCCTCCACCGCGAACTCCATCGGCAGCTCCTTGAACACCTCGCGACAGAAGCCGCTCACGATCATCGACACCGCGTGCTCGGCGCTCAGGCCCCGCTGCTTGCAGTAGAAGATCTGATCCTCACCGATCTTCGACGTCGATGCCTCGTGCTCGAGAGTGGCGGTGTTGTTCTGCACCTCGATGTACGGGAACGTGTGCGCCCCGCACTTGTTGCCGATCAGCATCGAGTCGCACTGCGTGTAGTTTCGCGCGCCTTGCGCCTTCGGCAGCACCCGAACGAGACCGCGATAGCTGTTATTGCCCTGGCCCGCCGAGATGCCCTTGGAGACGATGGTCGATTTCGTGTTCTTGCCGATGTGGATCATCTTGGTGCCGGTGTCGGCCTGCTGCTTTCGATTTACGACCGCCACCGAATAGAACTCACCCGTCGAGTTATCGCCCTGCAGAATCACGCTCGGATATTTCCAGGTGATCGCCGAGCCGGTCTCGACCTGAGTCCATGAGATCTTCGAGTTGACGCCGGCCGCTTTGCCACGCTTGGTGACGAAGTTGTAGATGCCGCCCTTTCCTTCGGCGTCGCCCGCATACCAGTTCTGCACCGTCGAGTACTTCACTGTCGCATTGTCCAGCGCGATCAGCTCGACGACCGCCGCGTGCAGCTGGTTCTCGTCGCGCTTGGGAGCAGTGCATCCCTCGAGGTAGCTCACCGAGGCGCCTTCGTCGGCGATGATGAGAGTGCGCTCGAACTGTCCGGTGTTTCTGCTGTTGATGCGGAAGTACGTGGACAGCTCCATCGGACACTTCACGCCTTTCGGCACGTATGCAAAGGAGCCATCGCTGAAAACCGCGGCATTGAGCGCTGCGAAGAAGTTGTCGCTGTGCGGGACGACGGTGCCGAGGTATTTCTCGACCAACTCGGGATGATTCTGGACGGCTTCGCCGAAGGAGCAGAAGATGATGCCGAGCTTGCCCAATTCTTCCTTCATCGTCGTGCCGACGGAGACGCTGTCGAAAATCGCATCGACGGCGACGCCGGCGAGCATTTTCTGCTCGTTGAGGGAGATGCCAAGCTTCTGGTAGGTCTTGAGCAGCTCGGGGTCGACTTCGTCGAGGCTCTGCAGCGGCTTGACGCTCTTCGGAGCAGAGTAGTAGACGAGCGAGTTGTAGTCGATCGGCGGATACCGGACGTTGCCCCAGTGCGGCTCCTTCATGGTGAGCCAGCGGCGATAAGCCTTCAGCCGCCACTCCAGCATGAACTCCGGCTCGTTCTTTTTTTCCGAAATGGTGCGGATTATGTCTTCATTGAGCCCAGCCGGAACGGTGTCCGTCTCAACGTCGGTGACGAACCCGTATGCGTACTCCCGATTGACCAGTGCCTCAATTCCCGAGCTCATTCCAACTCCTTGGCGTTTCTACACTTCCCTTCGTAAATTCAATCTAAAGCAATTCTGTCGGGATAGTCAAGCGAACAGGTGTATTGCTATCCCATTGTCTCGTCAGCACTTAGGCGGCCGCAAAATGTGTGTAGCCCACCCGTTTTCGCCCAATGAAGCGTCCGAATGACCGGCGTTTCACACCCCGTTTTTGACCCGGTCGGGGGCGATTCGGAGTTCGAGCCGGTCGCCTCGGTGGCCGATTTAGGCGAGGGGATGGTTCTGCAACGGGTGCGTTCCTCGGGTGATGCGGTCTGTCTCGTTCGCTATAACGGCGAGGTTTCGGCGCTGAGTGATATCTGCACCCATCAGCATTTTTCGATGTCGCTTGGCGACCTGCTCGAGGATGGGACGCTGCAATGTGCCTGGCACGGCACGCGGTACGACTGCCGGACGGGCGAGGTGAGGCAGGTTCCAGCAACGAGTCCTCTGCCGGTATTCCAGGTTCGGCTGGAGGGTGACCTTATCCTGGTTGGACCTCGATGTCAGCGGATCGACGGCAGGTATGAAGCGTCGACGGTGCGCGTCTCATGAAGCTTCACAAAGGTTCAAAGCTTTCCCCAGACCTAAATGTCCGCGCTGACTTTCCGCTCTTCGCGAATAATCCTCGCCTCCACTATCTCGACTCGGCGGCGACATCGCAGAAGCCTAAAGTCGTTCTCGACGCGCTACGCGATTTTTACGAGACGGCGAACGCCAACCCGCACCGCGGAGCCTACGCGTTATCCGTGCGTGCGACAGAGTGCTACCACCAGGCGCGCGTTCGCATCGCACAGTTCCTCGGCGTTCGCGATTCTGATTGCCTGATCTTCACGCGAGGGACGACGGAAGGATTGAATCTCGTCGCCGGATCGTGGGGGTATTCCAACGTCTCCAGCGGCGACGAGATCATCGTCACCGCGCTCGACCATCATGCCAATTTTGTCCCATGGCAAGTATTGGCGATGAGAAAGGGCGCGAAGTTCAGAGTGTGCGAGCTCACTCCGGACGGGAAGATCGACCTCGATCATCTCAGCGAGCTGCTAAACCGACGGACGAAGGTTGTCGCGTTCAATCATGTGTCGAACGCGATCGGAACCATCAATCCGGTGAGCGACATCGTGCGACTCGTGCGTGAAAAGACAGAGGCAATTCTGGTCTGTGATGGCGCGCAGAGCGCTCCGCATTTTCCGGTCTCGTTCGACTCGCTCGGCGTCGACTTCTACGCTTTCAGCGGCCACAAGATGCTGGGGCCGATGGGAATCGGCGGATTGATCGGCAAGCGGGAGATGCTGGAGGAAATGCCGCCCTACCAGACTGGCGGCGACATGATCGAGTTCGTGTACGACGATCGCACAACCTGGAACGTGTTACCGCACAAGTTCGAGGCAGGGACGCCGAACGCGGCGAACGCGGTGGGACTTGCCGCTGCCGTCGAATATCTGGATCAGATCGGAATGGATAAGGTAATCGCGCACGAGCGTGCACTGATGTCGACCGCCCAGAAGCGGCTGGCCGCGATAGACGGGTTGCATATCTATGGTCCTCCGCCCAGTGAGCGTAGCGGAGTCGTCAGCTTCACGATGACCGATGTCCATCCGCACGATCTGGCGACTATTCTCGATGGTGAAGGCGTTTGCATTCGCGCCGGCCATCACTGCGCGCAGCCGCTGATGCGCCGCCTGGATGTTCCAGCAACGGCGCGGGCGTCGTTCTATGTCTACAACGACGAGAGTGACATCGACGCGCTCGTGGCTGGCATCGTCAAGGCACGCGAGATCTTCGCATATGCCGAGACCTGAGACATCGGCCGAGCTATCGGCGTTGTACCAGGAGATGATCCTCGATCACTACCGCCGCCCGCGCAACAAGGGAACTCTCGAGAACGCGGACGCCAGCGTGGAGATGAAGAATCCGCTCTGCGGCGACGAAATCGGATTGCAGGTGACCTTCGATGGAGACGCCGTCCGTGATCTGAAATTTTACGGCCGCGGTTGCTCGATCTCACAGGCATCGGCATCGATGATGACGCAGCTGGTTAAGGGAAAGCATCGAGACGAGATCGATTCGATTCGAAACCAGTTTCGCGATCTGATGCTGGGCGTTTCACAGGGCGACGAGGGGAGCCTCGGCTCCCTGCGCGCTCTTTCAGGCGTTGCGCGGTTTCCGGCGCGGGTGAAATGCGCCCTTCTTGCCTGGAACGCACTGGAAACAGCCCTCGCGGAGAGTACTGGTTAGCGGGGACGCTGGCTCAGACCGTGCGAGGGCGCGCTAAGCCATGAACGTATCGCTGCGCCAGCTCGTGTTCGCACTGGTGTTCATCGGCATAGTCGGTCTGGAAATCGAGCTCGCCCTTCTCAGACACGCGGAATCATTTTCACAATGGATTCCGCACATCGTACTTCTGATCGGTTTTCTGGCGACAGTGATCGTGTTCCTCAGGCCCAGCGCGCAGACGCTTCGCGCGTTTCAGGCGATCATGTGGATTTTTGTGGTGACCGGGCTGCTGGGGCTTTATTTCCACTTCAAGGGCAACTTCGAGTTCGCTACGGAGCGAGATCCTTCCCTGAGCGGCTTCAGGCTGCTTTGGAAGGTGCTGCGCGGTGCGACACCTGCATTCGCACCCGGCGCAATGTCTCAGCTTGGGTTACTTGGGCTGATCTACACCTACAAGCATCCCGTGCTCGCGCGCAGCGCAGGGATGGAAAGTGAAGGCTAGAATAGAAGCGCGTGGGGAAGTCGCTCGAACCAGAGAACCAATCGCGCCGACACATAAACCGGAGAAATCCATGATTCACTTCATCAGCTCGAGAACGTTAGCTTGTTGCGCTGTCGTCGCCGTCGTTGCGTGCAGTTCGAAGTCCGAAAAAGCCCCGGACACGGCAATGGTGGTCACGGGCGATACTTCAATGGCTCCGTCGACGGCGCCATCGACGACGCCGCCTGCTCCCACGACTACCAGCAGCACTACGGCCAGCGCTACTCCTATTCATCGCATCAACATCAACACCGCAACGGATGCCGAGATTCTCAGCATCCCGGGCATGGGGCCCCGCATGCTGCGCGAGTTCAAGGAATACCGGCCCTATACGTCCATCGAGCAGTTTCGTCGGGAAATCGGGAAGTACGTGGATAAGGCTGAGGTCGCGCGGCTCGAGCAGTACATCGTAATCAAGTAGGCTGAAGCGGGCGGGGAACCGTGAATCGCCGCTCGTTTCTTCGTTTCGCGGCCGGCGGGCTCGCTATGGGCGCGGTCCCGCGCGGCGCGCTGGCATCACAATCTCGGCCACGTCCATCGCCATCTCAGTTATCCTGGCAGCGCGACGAGCTTGCACTCTTTCTCCACTTCGGCGTCAACACGTTCACTGATCGCGAGTGGGGAGACGGACATGAGGATCCGTCGATTTTTTCGCCCACGGCTCTCGACGCTCGTCAGTGGACCCGTGCCGCGAGAGCTGCCGGCGCGCGCGCGGTGATCCTGACGGCAAAGCATCATGATGGGTTTTGCTTGTGGCCCACACGCACTACCACACACTCGGTGGCGGAGAGTCCGTGGCGGTCTGGTCAGGGCGATGTTGTGCGCGAGTTCACCGATGCCTGCCGTGCCGACGGATTGAAGGCGGGAGTCTACCTGTCGCCCTGGGATCGCAACAATGCGGCGTACGGCGATTCGCCGCGTTACAACGATCTGTACTGCGATCAGCTCACGGAGCTACTCACCCAATACGGTCCGATCGCCGAAGTGTGGTTCGACGGCGCGAACGGCGAAGGACCGAACGGTAAGCGCCAGATTTACGACTGGCCACGTTTCTTCGGTCTGGTGCGACGACTCCAACCGAATGCCGTCATGTTTTCAGACGCCGGCCCTGACGTACGCTGGTGTGGCAACGAAAGTGGTACGGCCGGCGATCCGAACTGGTCGCCAGTGAATCCAAACGTCGTGACCTTCCCGGGACAGGACGGACCGGGAATCAATGACGCGCTGCAGCACGGCGATCGTGCCGGCACCGTGTGGAGACCGGCGGAAGTCGACGTCTCGATACGTCCCGGCTGGTTCTATCACTCCGCGGAAGATGAGCGCGTTCGGACGGTCGACAACCTCACTGCGCTCTACCTCTCGTCCGTTGGCAGAAACGGGAAACTCCTGCTCAATGTTCCGCCGACGCGCGATGGCGTCCTGCATACCACCGATGTCGCGCGGCTTGCCTCATTCCGCGCGCGACTCACGTCAATGTTCGAGCACGACCTCGCCGGCGGCTTACAACGGAAGCCGGTAGCGATCCGTGGCACTGCAGCAGCCGTAGAGATCAATTTGGGCAAACCAGTTGCGATCAGCGTCGCTCGGCTCGAGGAGGATATCGCGCGTGGGCAAAGCGTCGCCCGGTATGCGATCTATGGTGCGGCCAATGGTAAATGGCACGAGCTCTCGCGGGGATCGACGATCGGGTACGCAAAACTCGACCGCTTCGGACCAGCGGCAGTGGAGCGTGTGCGGCTTGCCATTGAGGATTCCGCCGGCCCGCCCGGTGAGATCACGCTTAGATTGTACAACCCGAGCACCGTTTAGTATCGAGATGAGTGGCAGCCACGATCTCCCTTATACCGCTACGCTCGAAGACTACGAGCGCGAAGCGAAGGCTCTATTCGACGCTCTCCAGGCACGCGAGAATGCAGCCCTCTGGAATTTTAAGTGGATGCATCCGCACTACCGTGGGAAGACGGTCACGGATGTCAAACCGGAGACTCTCGACATCGACGACGCACGGCTCGTCATAGCGCAGGAGTACGCGTTCCATACCTGGTACGACCTCGGAAGCTTTGTAAAGGAAGTCGCCCAGGAGGGACCGGTAAAGAAGTTCGAGATCGCGGTCGAGGCGGTTATTGCGGGCGACGTGGCAACACTCCGCGCGATGTTGCGCGATGATCCGAAGCTCGTGCATGCACGATCGGCGCGCCGACACCACGCGACATTGCTGCACTACGTAGCTGCCAATGGCGTCGAAGGAGTACGACAGAAGACGCCAGCGAATGCCGTCGACGTAGCCAAGCTTCTCCTCGATGCCGGCGCGGAGCCGGATGCCGTTGCGGTGATGTACGACAATCTCTGCACGACGATGAGCATGCTGGTGTCGAGCGCTCATCCGGCGAAGGCGGGATTACAGGCAGACCTTGCTGAAACGTTGCTGGACTACGGCGCGGCCAACACCGGTCCTGGTTCGGCGTGGCAATCGAATCTCATGACAGCGCTCGCCTTTGGATACGTCAGCACGGCCGAAAGGCTGGCCAGGCGCGGCGCGCCGGTCGACGACTTGCCCGCTGCTGCGGGACTCGGCCGGGTAGAAGAAGCGATCCGGCTTCTCCCAACGGCAGACAGCCGAAGCAGGCACGTCGCGCTGGCGCTTGCTTCACAGCACGGTCACGCAGATGTGGTTGGTGTGCTACTCGACGCGGGTGAAGATCCGAATCGATACAACCCGGACGGGTTTCATTCCCATTCGACGCCGCTCCACCAGGCGATCGCATCTGATCGACCCGGCGTCGTGCGACTGCTTCTCGACAGGGGGGCGCGAACGGACATCAAGGATACGATTTTCGAGGGCACGCCTCTAGATTGGGCGATCTACTGCGAGCGGCCCGCGATTGCGGACGAACTGCGGAAGCGCGGGGCAGCGGCCAGCTGAGGGAGGTTCGCGCGATCGTCTCGCTCCAGTTCAGCGGACGGACAGGCGGTGTCGATCTCCCGAATATCGCCAGCCGCCGCTGAATCAGAGCATCATCTAACCTATCAACGAACTACCTGCCGTGGTCGAGTTGGCCGCGGATCTCGCCGCCCGGAAAATCACCGGGTCCGGTGTTGGGACCATCTACGCCATCGTTGGTGTGTACGTTGACGTAGGTCAGCCCGGCTCTCATCGCATCGAGAAGCGGCATTTCCGTACCGACAGCACTGGCAGGACATGTCACGCCGGTTGGCGAAAAAGTGCCGGAGGCAAGGACGCCGTTGTGCGGTCCGGATCCGCTCGGCCCCGGCGTGCCAGTGGGTCCAGCGGGTGGCGGATACAACCACATCCGGATCGGCCCATTAAAGTGGGGAGGGCCGCAGTGGATGTGCGACATGAAGACATTGTCGATGTTCGAGGCGATGAGCCGAAAGTCGACCGTGTTGCCGTCAGAGCTGACCCGGAAGATTGCCTCACCCTGTGCCCTCGAATCGGCAGGCGTCGATGCCACACAAGTCGGGCAAAACTCCTCAGCCCCGGTCATGTGGGTGCCGAGGTTGACGTCCGCATTTCCGCCGGCGTTGCTGACGAACAATGGCACACGTACTTCGAATCCTGTTGGTGCTGGCTTGTCTGTCGTGCAGCCGACGACGAGCGCCGCTATGGCGCCAGGGATTAATACTCTCCGCAGCATGACACCCTCCGCGTTTTACGTTCTTCGCACCCTCGGATCAGGTTATGCGCTCGTCGTCGCGTGAGACTCGCTCGAGTCTACGCGTTCCGCAAAAGTACCGCGCCAGGCGGAAGGCGGAAGGGTGGTCGCAGCTATGCCAGCTTCCCGCTGTGGCTAGCGGACAAACTCGGCGAGTTTGCGCAACCGAATATTGGGGTCGCTGGCGAATTGGTGTTGCAGCCAACCGACGTGACCGGCGCCGTAGATCACCAGCACGCGCTCGTTGGGAGAATCCGCGAGCCTGACGACGTTGCTGAAGATGCGCATGTTGCGACGGAACCAGTCGGAGACGAGGTCCGCCCCCGCCCAATCGCCGGGCTCGCCGAAGTGAGCCTCGCGGAAGTAATAGCCGACGTCGGAGGCAACCTTATCGTCGGCATTCATGTAGAGCAGCGTCTCGAGAACGGTGTGGGACGCTAGATAGGCAGTTTGTGCCTTTACCATCTCCCCGATCTCGCCCATCATCGCGTCGAGCTCCTTGGTGCGACCGCTTGCCTTGGCGTAGTCGACGACGCGCTGAAAGGGGAACTCGCCGTCCACATCGACGGGGTACACGGTCTTGTGCCCGAGCTCCTTCGCGAGCCGGTATCCGATTTGATCGATCTCGTTGCGCGAGAGCGCGTATTTGCCGGCGACGTAATCGGAATAATCTTTCGGCACCCGCTGGCTCCAGACATCGGATTCGATCGCAATTTTGGTCGGATGGAACTTCTTCAGGACTTCCATCAGCTGTGCGATTTCCTGCTGCCGCTTTGGAGCCAGCACATCATCAGCCTGGGTGTTGAAGATGTCTCGTCCCGGGTTGGCCATGTGATAGACGCCGAGCACCAGCACCTCGGCCCGGGCGGGAGCAGTAGCTCCAGCGGCAGACGATTGCTGCGAGACAGCTGGATGCGTCGCGCAGAGTGCTAAACCGAACACAGCGAGAAACCGCTTCATGGAGACCTTCCTCGCGTTAGATATCTAGGAACGGCGGTAAGTTTGAACCAGACTTGGAACGAGGCAAGAAGTGATCAAAGAAGGCGATCGAGCACCACAATTCTCTCTCCCCGCCGACGACGGAACGGTGGTCACGCGTGACTCCCTGCGCGGAAAAAATACGGTTCTCTACTTCTATCCGAAGGACGATACATCGGGCTGCACCAGGGAAGCCTGCGATTTTCGCGATGCCTTCCCGCGATTCGGGAAAATCGATGCTGAGGTCATCGGCGTGAGTCCCGACAGCCTCGAGTCACACCGCAAATTCAAGAAGAAGCATTCGCTACCGTTCAAGCTGCTCGCGGACGAGGGTCATCGACTCGCCGATGAATTCGGTGTCTGGAAGGAGAAATCCATGTACGGCCGCAAATACATGGGCATCGAGCGCACAACCGTCATCATCGATCGCACCGGTCGAATCGCGCGAATTTTCCCAAAGGTGCGAGTGCCGGGACACGTCGAGGAAGTCGAGACCGCTCTGCGCGAGCTCGATCGCAAGTAGCGCCTACTTTTTCGCCGGAGACAATCCCGGCACCGGCTCGTCCGCCGTCGGACCGTAAATCGACGGCACTGGGACATCGATCAGTCGCAGATACACCGTCAGCTGGCCCCGGTGATGAACGAGATGGTTGATCGTTTGCCGCACGATCACTCCTCGCGGCGCGGTGAAGAAGACCTGCTGTCCTCTCTTCAGAGACCAGTCGACTTTGTAGTCGGAGTCCTTGGACGCTGCGATCGCCTTGCGCGCTTCTTTCACGTGCTTGTCGAAAGTCTTTACCAGATCCTCGGTTTTCTCGTACGAGTATCCCGGATAGCCACCGAGGTCGAGCGAGGTCTGCGTTACCGCGTTGGTAATCCAGCCCGGCATTCCCGCCACGAGCTGAGTGAGATGGCCGAGCGAGAACGACTTTGGATGCGGCTTGAATTGCCCTTTATCCGTTGGAACTCTCTCGATCACCTTACGGGTCGTTGCCATTTCCTGATCGAATTCGGGCAGGAGAGTGTCGGCGATGCTCATATGGTCTCCGGGAAGCGGGAAGCGGGAACGGCGGATCGGTTTGTCGTTGAATCAGCTAGTATGTTCGCCGCGATCGACCGCGTCCACCGTTTGGCTCTTCCCTCTTCCCGCTTTCCTCTTCCCGTCTCTCACCCGTTCATCCGATACCGACGACAGCAGCATCGAGCGAGTCTGTAACAGTCACATTAACCAGGCTCGCATGTCACCACAGAAAGCAGGCACCTCCAGCACTCTGTCCGAGCTGTCATCGCAGCTCGCATCGGCCGTCGAGACGGCTGCCAACTCGGTAGTATCGATCCACGCGCGGAAACGAATCCCGTCGAGCGGCATTGTCTGGCGCGATGGCGTTATCGTGAGCGCCAGGCACACTGTCCGTCGCGACGATGAGATTCCCGTCACGCTTCCAAATGGAGATTCGACAGTCGCGAAGCTCGCAGGCCGCGACTCGGCCACAGATCTGATCGCGCTCAGAGTCGAAGGTACCAAGTCATTCGTCGCGCCGAGGGCAGATCTGAGCTCGCTCCGCGTCGGCTCACTGGTGCTGGCGGTCGGACGCCCGGGCCGC
Source organism: Gemmatimonadaceae bacterium (assembly GCA_036506035.1). Lineage (GTDB taxonomy): Bacteria > Gemmatimonadota > Gemmatimonadetes > Gemmatimonadales > Gemmatimonadaceae > UBA4720. The sequence continues at coordinate 41,579 of DASXSL010000042.1, forward strand.
GACGTATCAGCGAGCTTCGGCATCATCAGCGCCGTCGGCGAGGGCTGGCGCACATGGCAGGGCGCGCGCATCGACCGCGTACTGCGACTGGATCTCGCAGTGTACGACGGATTTTCCGGAGGGCCGCTCGTTGATGCCTCGGGTGCTCTGCTCGGCCTCAACAACTCGGCGCTGGCACGCGGAACTCCGCTCGCCTTGCCGGCAGCTGCAGTCGATCGCGTGCTCGACGAGCTGCTCGAGCGCGGCCATGTACGTCGACCGTTCATCGGAGTTGCCGTGCAGCCGGTATCCCTCTCGGCGGCGTCGGCGAAACAGCATGGCCTCAAGGGCGACACGGGCCTGCTGATCGTCTCGATCGCCGACGGCTCACCCGCCGAGAAAGCGGGAATGTTGTTGGGCGATGTCCTGCTCGAGGCCAACGGTAACGAGCTCGGAGGTCCGGACGATCTGCTCGACGCGCTGTCGAGCGTGTCGAAAGACGGCGCAGTCACGCTCAGGTTCCTCCGCGGCGGCGCCGTGAAGACGGCGTCCATCAAGCCTGCGGACAGGGGAGCGCGCGAATGAACATCTCGATGCTAGGGTCTGCCCGCGCTGCTTCGTCCAACTTGAGCAGTCTTGCTGAAATACTGCGGCAGGCGGTGGTGGAGGTGCGCACTGGTGACAGCGGGAGCGGCACCGGAATCATCTGGGGTGGTGCTGGCCTCGTCGTCACCAACGCGCACTGCATCCGGCGTGGCGCGCAGCTTCAGGTTGACACCGGTGGCAAGTGGCGCGAAGCGCACGCACTCGCGTACCATCCCCATCATGATCTCGCACTTCTCGCCGCGCCATCGGTCAGCGGTCCGCTGCTCGAGCTACGCGATCCGGAATCGCTGCGCACCGGAGAGCTCGTTTTCGCACACGGGCATCCGCTCGGCATCCGCGACTCGCTGGCGATGGGGGTCTTGCACGCAGTCACGCGCGACAGATCCAAGTCGCCACGGTGGATCGTCGCTGATGTCCGACTCGCACCAGGTAACTCGGGAGGTCCTCTGGTCGACGCCGAAGGAAGACTCATCGGCATCAACAGCATGGTGGTCAATGGACTCGGAGTCGCGGTACCCTCGTCACTCGTGCACCGATTCGTGGAGCGAGCGCTCGCCCAACGGGCCGCCTAACACCATATCGCGACGATGACGCGCATCGCCATCGTCGCGACATCGGAGAAACTGCAGGCGTCGCTCGCCGCGGCGTTGCGCTCGAATCCGGAGTTCGAGCTGGTGGGCGTCGGAGCGACGAGCGCCGAAGTTCCGCCGTCGGCTGACGTCGTTCTGATCGCACGAACGTCGACTCCTTCACGTGTGTCGGGTCGCACTACCGAAAGCGCGAAGGAAACGGTTCTGTCCAATCGTGAGCGCGAGATTCTGGCGCTGCTGGCGGACGGACTGGTCAACAAACAGATCGCAGCCCGGCTCGGAATCTCGACCAACACCGTCAAGACTCATCTGGAGCTATTGTTCGACAAGCTCGGCGTCGCGACGCGAGCCGAAGCGGTGGCGACGGGAGTGAAGCGCGGGCTACTGCTGCTCTGAAAATGGCGCTTGATGACGGCGCGCTTCTGCGCCAATCTATTCCGAACCACGACGGGGTTCCGAATGCCTGATGGGCCGATCGAAGCGCAGCTCCTTTCTCTCGAGAAGCAGTACTGGCAAGCGATCATGGACAGAGACGTGCAGGCCGCAATGCGTCTCACCGACGATCCATGCATCGTCACCGGCGCGCAGGGTGTTGGGCGCATCAGCCAGAAGCAATTCGCCGGTATGTTGCAGGCCGGCGGCTGGACGCTGCATCAATTCGACCTGAGCGACGTTCAGGTGCGGGTATTGAGCGAGGACGTTGCGATTCTCGCCTACAAAGTGAAGGAAGTTTTGACCGTCGAGGGAAAACCGCTCACGATCGAGGCGTCTGATTCCTCGACCTGGGTGCGCCGCGATGGCAACTGGGTCTGCGCGCTCCACACCGAGGCGCTACTCGGTGATCCGTTCGGTCGCGATCGCCGGCCGCCTCCGCCGAAGGGCTAGCGCACGCCGAAGTTGTCGCTCGCGAGCGTCGTGATGATCCTGCGCCATCTGCTCGCGATTCTGCTGCTACCGTTCATGGTAGTCCTAGTAATTCCGCGCTGGCTGTTACGCGGTTGGGCGGCGTCCGATACACACTGGTCCTCGCCGGCAGACTCGATCGGGCAAGTTGCGGGCGCGTTGATTTTCCTGTGCGGATTCGCGCTCTTCGCGTGGTGCATCTCACTTTTCGCGCGAGTGGGAAAGGGTACCCTGGCACCATGGGATCCAACACAGCGGCTCGTCGTGGTCGGTCCGTATCGCCATGTCCGGAATCCGATGATCAGCGGCGTGGTAACGATGCTGATTGGAGAAGCGATCTTTGACGGATCGCGCGTGCTGGCGATCTGGGCAGCCACCTTCGTCGCATTCAATTACGCGTTCTTCCTCGGATTCGAGGAGCCGAATCTGGCGCGACGCTTCGGCGATGACTACCGGCGCTACAAGGCCGCCGTTCCACGCTGGATTCCGCGACGGACGCCCTGGAACGGTTGACGACCAGCACCGAATCAGGGCTCGCGCACGGAACTTGATCGAGTGGCGTGGGACCAAACCACACATCAGCTATGACAGCCCCGACTTCGACGCCGCTGAGTCAGCGACTATTGCCACCCGACATTTTCAGGAGCGTGCTGGCCGCGCTTATCACCCTGCTGACCATCGGCGGGTGGATAAACGCTCTCGGCCGCACGCCGCTGCGCGACGCGCTACGCGCTCAGACCCGGCTCTGGTGGATCGAGCAGATCGTAGGATTGGCTCTCGCTCTGGTTTGCATTGGTATCATCATGCGCCGGCGTGCGTTTCTGGAGCCGGCGTTCTGGCTTACGATCTACTCGACTTTGTTCGATGTGATGAGGTGGATTTTCGAGTTCATCGACGGGCAGTTGAGAATTCCTGTGGCCCTGATTCTATATCTGCTATTCCTCTGGCGACTCCTTCTCACCCGGAGGCAGGTCGATACGCGATGGGAGGCGCCGGTCGCTCAATCCCCACCCGGCTAGGAGGTGTCCAATGGGGAGGAGCAGTAGCGGCCTCCCAGTATCGGGGATAAGTATTTAATCGTGGGTAACAGACCGCTCGGCCAGCTGATTGTTACGCTCGGCCTGATTCTTATCGTCGTCGGATTGGTGGCGATGCGCGGGTGGCTTGGCTGGTTCGGCCACCTGCCAGGGGATGTGCGCATCGAGCGGCCAAGCGCACGTGTATACATACCGATCGTTTCGATGCTGCTGATATCAATTCTCTTCAGCGTGCTGTCATACGTTCTGCGCCGAATTTTCTGATCCGCACTCGCGCGTAACGGCCAAGCAGCATCCTGGCTCGCTGCGATTGCTGCTCCCAGTGGCGCTTGTTGCATTCGCACAATCCGCCCCCATGTGCTCCGCGCAGCCTCTCGTTCAACCAGCCTCACAAATCACCCAGTTGCGCACAGACTCCGCTGAGGTCGCTAAGCATGCGCGCGACTTGCAGGCGACTTTCGAGCGCCGTCGGCGTCAAATGCTGCCGCGCTTCTATATCGGAACGGCGGACCATTGCCTGATCGTGGGCAGATTCTGCGAATGGCACCCCAATCTGAGCGACTATGTCGTTCCCGATGAAGGAAAGGACATCATTCGCGCGCGCGTGCAGCTGCTGCGCGATCTCGAGAAGGCATCCGACGTACTGCCGGGAGACGATTGGATCATAGGACAGCGCATTCGCTATCTGGTCGAGGCTCACGATACGTCCGCTGTCAGCGTGGCGCGCGCCTGCCGAGCGACGAAGTGGTGGTGCGATGCGCTACTGGGACTGTCGCTCCACGTCCGCAGCGATTTCGCGGCGGCGGACAGTGCGTTCGCGGTGGCCCTGGACGGAATGCCGACGCCGATGCGCTGTCACTGGATCAACCTGTCGCCGCTGCTGGATGACGATGTCAGAGGCACCTACCACAAGATGTCGTGCGCGCAACGCGAAGCCGCCGACGCAAGAATCTGGTGGGTCGCCGATCCGCTCTTCATGACGCCCGGAAACGAGCGGCGCACCGAGCATTTTTCGCGCGTTCTACACACGCTGCTGCAACAGAACGCAGTCAATACCTATGGCTCGAGCTGGGGCGGTGATCTCGCCGAGCTGATTCTTCGCTTCGGCTGGGCGGAGAAATGGACGCAGGAGCCATCGCGCAGCATGTACCCGGGGGTGCTGCCGTCGATCACCGGTCACGAGCGGGAGCCTGGATATCATTTCTTCCTGACACAGCAGCCGCCGGATAGTCTGGCGTTGATAGTCGATTCGGTGTTCGACATCTACCAGTTCCCGCCGCGGGAGCAGTATGCACCCATATACACTCGCGGCTTCGTGAGGCTCGACGCGCAGGTTGCGCGCTTCCGTCGCGGTGATTCGACACGAGTAGTTGCTGCATACGATGTCAGTGCTGACACCATCTTCGGTCTTAAGAAGTTCGCCGCGGCGCTGGTGGCGATGGGAGATGAAGCGACGATGCCAGCTGCCACTCGGGTGGAAGACTCGCCGACGAGAAATGTCCTTACCGTATCGACTCCGTGGAAAGAGCAATTGATCGGCGTCGAGCTGCTGGCAAAAGACAGTGCAGCAGCCGCGCGCTGGAGATCAGGCTTCGCGGAAATCCCACTCGACTCAGGAAGGATCAGTGTGTCGGATCTGCTTTTCGTTGACGGTGCGCCTGCACTCCCCGTCGACCTGAAGGAAGCAACCGAGCGTGCGCACGGTGGAACGAAATTCCGACGCAACACCAAGATCGGCTTGTTCTGGGAGCTCTATGGCAAGACGCCGGTGGACAGTGCTTTACCGATCTCGCTGACGATCCTTCCGATCGATGAGGGTCTGCTGCGCCGCACGTTCCGCGCGCTTCGCATCGCGCCGAGGCTGACGCCACTCATGCTGCGATGGCAGGAAAACGGAGCGGCAGGAGTGCTTTCAGCACGATCGATCGTGGTCGACTTGTCGGCGGTTCCCGCAGGAAAGTATTCGGTGAAGCTCGAGGTTGGCGACTACCCTAAGGCGGTATCGACCCGAATCATCGAGGTGAAGTAAGCCGCAGTTCCTCGAGTCGCCGGGTGATAAAGCTGCGCTCGGCGCTCTGAGTGGTGAGGCGCAGAGCGGTCTGGTAGCTCTCGATTGCTTCCTGAATACGGCCGAGTCGTCGACAGAGATCTCCGCGCGCGGCGTGCGCGAGGTGATAATCGGCGAGATCGCCGCGCACCAGAATCGCATCGATCAAGGCGAGACCAGCCTCAGGTCCCTCACTCATCGCTACTGCCGCGGCACGATTCAGCTCGACGATTGGTGAGGGATCCGTCCGCAGCAACACGTCGTAAAGGCCGACGATCTGACGCCAATCGGTCGACCGGGCATCGCGAGCCTCTGCGTGCACCGCGGCAATCGCCGCCTGGAGCGTGTAAGGACCAAATCGATGGGACTGGATCGCGCGCTCGACCAGCTCAACTCCTTCCTCGATTTGCGCACCATTCCAGAGCGACCTGTCCTGATCATCGAGGAGAATCATTTCGCCATTGGCGGTCGTTCTCGCCGTTCGACGAGCTTCGTGCAAGAGCATCAGCGCCAGCAGTCCCATGACTTCCGGCTCAGGGAGCAGCTCCAGCAGGAGTCTGCCCAGTCTGATCGCTTCGGCGGAAAGATCGGCGCGGGTGAGTGATTCACCGCTGGTGGCGAGGTAGCCCTCATTGAAGACGAGGTAGATCACATGGAGGACGCTGTCGAGACGGTCGGGCAGATCAGCACGATCCGGCACCTCGTATGGAATCCGCGCCTCCCTGATTTTGGATTTGGCGCGGACGATTCTTTGCGCGAGCGTCGGCGGTGGCGTAAGAAAGGCATGTGCGACTTCTTCAGTCGTGAGGCCACAGACTTCACGCAGCGTCAGCGCAATTCGCGCATCCGGACCCAGCGCCGGGTGACAGCAGGTGAAGATGAGTCGAAGACGGTCGTCTTCGAGCTCGTCGTCGTCCGGCAGCCGGTCGGAAGTCCCCTCGATTCTGTCGATCATTGCGGTATCGATTTCCTCGAAGCGAGCACTTCGCCGCAGGCGATCGATTGCCTTGAAGCGACCGGTTGACACCAGCCACGCGCGTGGGTTAGCAGGAACTCCGTCTGTCTCCCACTGCTCGACTGCAGCGGCGAATGCATCGTGCAGCGCTTCCTCGGCGAGATCGAAATCATCGAGGAGGCGGATGAGAGTCGCGAGCACACGGCGCGATTCAGTGCGATAGAGAGCATCGACCTGGTCGCCCACGTGCGTCACCCTCTTCTCCTCCATTCACGCCGCGCCGCTGCTGGCTAACGCTTCAGCGGCTTGCTGGTTCGGCTGGTTGCGCTCGACGATCGGCCTCACCTCGATCGAGCCAAACCTGACCGACGGGATCCGCGAGGCGACCTGGACTGCATCGTTCAGATCCTTTGCTTCAATGAGGTAGAATCCGCCGAGCTGCTCTTTGGTCTCGGCGAATGGTCCATCGGTAGTCGAGACCTTGCCATTCCGCGAGCGAACGGTCGTCGCCGAATCGGTGGGGTGCAGCTGATAGCCAGCCACGTGATGGCCGCTCTTCCTGATGCTTTCGCCGAACGCGCGGTACTCGCTCATGATCTTGTCCATCTCGGGCTTCGGCGTGGTCGCGAACCGGCTCTCGTCCTCGTAAATCAGGCAAAGGTATTTCATGGCTCCTCCAGTTATTGGAAAGGGTTCTCGCTAATTAGTCGGATGGCGTCTGGCCAAATCGACATCGACTTTCAGGAGGTCGACCCATTCAGTATTCCGGTGCGTATCCTGACCGCTTTCTCGGAGGCCCCCGGTATGGGTGAAACACGTGTCTGGACGCGCGTGAACAATCGGACGGGCAGCTGCAGAGTGATGGACTCGGCGCCACGACGAACCACGAGCGGCAGAGAAGTGAGCGTAGTGCCAGCGTAGCGACTGCGAAAGACTCCGAAGGAGTCGTCGTTGGTAATCGCCACGTCGCCGATCGATACAATACGGTCGCCGACTCTCAAACCAGCGGCGGCGGCGGCGCCCGACGACGACACCTCGATCACCCGCACGCCAGTGCTGTCGACACTGGTGGAAATGCCGAGTCGCGGCGCCAGCACGGTATCGCTCCGGCTTTGCAGTCCGGCGAGACTCAACACCGAATCGGTCGGCAGTGTCTCCCTGCCATCGACGTATTTCCGCGCGAACTCGGCGAACGATCTTCCGCCTGCGGCTCGGCTCACTTCGCGCCACCAATCGGCGCTGGTGAATCCTCGGCCCCTCTTGTAGGTCTCGTTGTATAGCGTCCGCATGACGTTGTCGAGCGATGATCGATTGTCAGTCGCATCACGGATCATGATGTCCAGCAGAAACCCGATGAAACCTCCCTTCGGGTAGTACAGGCCGCCACTGCCGTCGGTGGGACTGATCCAGGGCGAGAGCGCTGCATCGCTCACGGCGGTAGGCGGCGCGCCGGCGATCGAAGCGATCTCGTCGGCAATGAAGCCGAAGAAGGCGGTGTCGGCATCGATGCCGCCGCGAACCAGCGCGAGCGCGCCATAGTAGTCAGTGACTCCTTCGCTTACCCACAGCCAAGTAGTCGGCTGCGCGTCATCGTACCTGTAGGGCACCATGTCCGCGGGCCGCAGACGCTTCACGTTCCAGCCGTGAAACGCTTCGTGCGAGTAGAGACCAGGCAGGTAGCCCGCATCGAGTTCCGAAGTCGATACTTCGTCGACCTGAGACGCCTGGTGCTCCAGTCCACCGCTGTTGACAACTGTGTCCGATCTCTGGAAGAGCGTGTAGTTGCGGAAAGGCGCTTCGCCAAAAACGGCGGTGTGCGCCGGAAAAATCTTCTGCAACCACCCAAAAGTGCGATCCCTTCTCGCCGTGGTGAGAGTGGCTGCGGGGTAGAATGCCAAGCGAATCCATTTCCCTGCTACCTGAGTGCTGTCGATGGCAAATCTGCCGACATAAAAAGGATGGTCGGTAAGGTCATGGTAGTTGTCGGCGAGAAAAGCGTTGACGCCGGGCGCCGGGTCCATTCCGGTAGCAGTACGCCACGACGGCTCGGTGCGAATCGCAACCTGCGCTGGCCAGTTGAAGCCCCGACCAACTGGATAGAGAAAAACATTGGTGCCGTTGAAGAACGCAAAGTTTGGCGCGGTCCAGGCAACGGCGCGATCAACTGCATCGGCGAGATACCGGAACGAAACGCGGACCGTGCCCGCCGATCGCGGCGTTATCTCCCAGGTCTGAAAGTCCAGCTTCTTCCAGGCAAGTGGAGAGCCATTCTGTTCCGGGGTGAATTGCGAGACGCGGCGCGCAAACCAGAGCAGCACGTAATGACCGGGCGACCACGCGGGCAACGCTAGAACGACGGGCGAAGCTCCGTTGACGTGGAATGACATCGACACGCCAAGCTGTCGCCGTCCGACAGCAGCGGAATCAGCCGTGATCTCATACCGCACATCGGAGATCGGAGCCGACGTCCGAGGAGTTTGCGCGAAGAGTGTGTCAGCGCCGGCGAGAGCAAGTGTCACAGACAAAAAAGCTCGAAGCATCAATCCTCCAGGGGAAACCCCTTCTGCAACGTTCGGTGCGCAGTGATCGCAGAACTTCGTGACGGCGGCGCGGTATCATACGTTAGCTTCCGTGCCACGCAACCGATACACGACGTGAAAACGATTCTGGCGACTGCGGTCGCAATCTCCTCGATATTCTCCAGTGCGGTTCTGGGTCAGTCGGCGCGCCTCACTGCAACACCGGCGGCGCCGGATCCTGGTGCCATTGTGCGTTTGACACTCGCTGCTCCATCCGGCGTTGACGCGATCGTCTCGGTACGCGGCAGCCTCGCTGGCGAGCCGTTGCATTTCATTCGGGCTGGCTCCGGAGTATGGCACGCCATCGGCGGCGTACCGGTCGACGTCGAGGGATCGCTGGTTGCCGACGCGGTCGTTAGACGCGCATCCGGAAAGAGCGAGACAACCCGGGTGCGCTTCACACTCCCGAAAATCCCTCCTCCAGTCGCGCAGCCACTCGAGGTCGACAGCACCTTCACGCGCCCTCTCGATTCCGCGACCCAGGCACGCATTGCCAATGAAAATGCCCGCGCGCGAGAAGTCGGTCGTCGCGCCCACAATTTCGCGCCGATGTGGACTGCATCCTTTCTCAAGCCACGCACGTCAGTGATCACCAGCGAATTCGGCTCGGGGCGCTCCTTCAACGGCAAGGTAACTTCGCGTCACCTGGGTGTGGATTTCCGGGGCGCGGTTGGCGAGCCAGTGCGAGCCGCGAATCGTGGGGTGGTTGTGCTGGTCGACAACTTCTTTCTCGCCGGTAACGTGGTGTACATAAACCACGGTGGTGGTGTCGTCACGTCATACTTTCACTTGAGCAAGCCGCTCGTTGCCGTCGGTGACACCGTGAAACGCGGCCAGGTAATTGGGTTGGTGGGAAATACCGGGCGAGTCACCGGACCACACCTGCACTGGGCCGCGCGGTATGGCGCTCTGACCGTCAATCCGCTCGACCTTCTTTCACTCAGTCGCAGCTGGTACAGCGCCGCTATTCCGCGCTAGGAGGATCAATCGCCGGGTTGAGCGCACGCCAGGCTGCCAGGCGCTCGTCCAGCACAGGCACGAGCTTGTCGAAATTCTCCCAGGTGTTCTCGACATGGTATAGCGTGGGCAGATCGCCGCCGAGCACTCGATCATAATCGTTCGCGTACCCGTTGGTTTCGTAGTACGATCGCGTGAAGGCCTGCCCTTCCGGGCTGAGCAGAGTGTCGAAGAACTTTTCGTCGAGCTTGGTGAAAAGGAGATCGCGGCCGGTGACTTCGCGATTCAGAACCCATGCGTAAGTGTCGCCAGCCATCTGAGCGAGCTCCTCGCTGCCAAGGCCGCGGTGCACGATCCACGCGAGATACATCCCGATGTGGGTACCGCCGTTTTCAGAAGGCAACCCCGACGGATAGTTGCCGCCGTAATGCCAATCAGCACGATCGATATTGGCCAACGCTACCTCACCCGCCGAAGATCAACTTCGCCCCTGCTACAATCAGAACCAGCGATAGAAGTTGCCGCAATACCGGCGTCGGCGCTCGCTTACTGCCGTAGCTGGCTCCTATCCATCCACCGATCAACGCTGCCGCACCCCAGATGGGGACGTTCGACGGTAGCTGCGCGACGCTCGACAAATGGCCGAGCAGCCCTGCAATCGAATTCACGAGTATGAAAGGTGCCGCAATGGCCGATGTCGCGCGCGTCTCCGACCAGCCCATGTAGAGCAGTAGTGGGCTGAGAAATATCCCGCCACCAACCCCAGTGAGACCCGACAGGAACCCAATTGCGGCGCCCGAGACAATGGCCGCCCAAAGTGGAGGCGATTGCGGATTCCTGATAATCGGCCTGAGCGAGGAGCGGAACATCCAAACTGCAGCATAAAGAAGGACGATTCCGACCAGAACCTTGTACCAGCGCGACGGTAAGAGAGTCGCGCCTCCGATGTACGCCGCAGGAATCGACGCAATGGCGAATGGCCAGAACAGCTCCCACTTGAACAGGCCGGCGCGATAGAACTTTACCGTCGCGACCGCCGCAACCAGAATGTTGAGCGCCAGCGCGGTCGGCTTCATCACCTCCGGCGCGAAGCTGAAGAGTCCCATCACCGCGAGATAGCTGGACGCACCGCCGTGCCCGACCGAAGCGTATAGCGCGGCTCCGACGAAAAAGAGAAAAGCGATGACGATAATCTCTGAAGCAGGCATCTCTTTCAGACGTATATTCTTGTTCCGCTACCAACTTCCCCCCGCGAAGGTACATGACCGAGTACGCGATCGACATAGTCGACGTCACCAAGCGATTCGCCGAGCATACGGCTGTCCGCGACCTGACGCTGCGCGTTCCGACCGGCAGCGTGTACGGATTGCTGGGACCGAACGGCGCCGGCAAGACGACCACCATCCGCATGATTCTCAACATCATCGCGCCGGATAGCGGGAAGATTTACATCTTCGGCCGACCGTCCAACGATCCGAAAATCACCGAGCGACTCGGCTATCTCCCCGAGGAGCGCGGCCTCTACCGGAAGATGCAGGTGCGTCGGGTGCTGAAATTTCTTGCCGAGCTGAAGGGCGTCAGGGGAAGCGAAGCGGACAGGCGCATCGACGAATGGCTGGAGCGTCTCTCGCTGAAGACCCCCGAGAAAGACTGGGGACTCGCCAAGATCGACGAGCTGTCGAGAGGTATGCAGCAGAAGGTGCAGTTCATCGGAACGCTGCTCCACGATCCGGATCTGGTGATACTCGACGAGCCTTTCAGCGGACTCGATCCGATCAACGCCCAGGCGCTCAAGGATACCGTCGTCGAGCTGAAGCGCCGCGGCAAGACTGTGATCTTCAGCACTCACTTGATGGATAACGCCGAGCGGTTGTGTGATTCAGTTTGCATCATCGCGCGTGGCGAGAAAGTCCTTGACGGAATCGTGACCGAAGTGAAGGAAGAGCAGGGCCAGCGAAACGTTGCGCTCGCCCTGGAGGGAAACGGCGCCGCGGGCGTCGCCACTATCCTTCGCGACCACTCGATGGTCAAGCGCGCCGATGACCAGAACCGCTTTTTCGAGATCGAGCTGGCGCCGGGTGCCGATCCCCAGGCGTTGCTGAAAAGAATTGTCGATTCGGGCGCTTCGGTGCAGCGATTCGAAATGATCCAGCCGTCACTGCATCAAATCTTCTTGCAGAAGGTCGGCGCTACAGGAGTGGAAGAGGGAATGACCGGACATGGCTAAGCTCTGGGCAATCATCAAGCGTGAGTACCTGGAGCGAGTTCGATCGAAGTGGTTTCTGATCGCGACCTTCTTCGGCCCGATCTTCTTCAGCGCGATCATCATTGTGCCGGCGTGGCTCGCCTCACGCAGCAAGGCGACGACCGATGTCTACAACACGATAATTCTGGACGCGACGGATTCGGGCTTTGGACATCGGCTGGCAGTAGCCATCGCCGGAGACAGCACCAACGCCAGCAGGATGCCGACGGTGAGGGTCGTTCCGCCTGCCGAGCTGACGAAGGCGGAGAGTACAGCAACGCGAGAAGTAATGCGAAAGGAGAAGACCGGCTACGTCGTCATCAATCAGCAAACGCTCGCCGGTGAATCGGCGCGCTACGCCGGCACGAACGCGACGTCGATTGCCGACATGGCGCAGATCAAGAATGCCATCAGGGAAACGATCCTGGCGTCTCGGCTGGAGCAGGCCGGTCTCGACAACCGCAAGATGAAGGAGATCACCTTCATCCCGCTCGATTTCAGCACCGAGCGAATCACGGAGCGCGGCCGGGCGGGGTCGGGCATGGCGAGCGTTCTCTTCGGCTTCGCCATCGGATTCCTTCTCTACCTGTCGATCGTGGTTTACGGACAGACGATCATGAGCGGCGTGCTGGAGGAGAAAACAACGCGTGTTGCGGAGGTGGTAATGTCCAGCGTTCCCACCGACACGCTACTCGCTGGTAAAGTCCTCGGCGTTGGGGCGGTGGGATTGACGCAGCAAATACTCTGGATCGGGACGACTTACGTGCTGCTCAAGCTCAGGGCACCGATCATGGCTAAGCTCGGCGCGCCAGTGATGAACTTCTCGCTGCCGGACATCTCACTGGCGGCCGGCATTCTGTTTCTGCTTTTCTTCCTGCTTGGATTCATCTTTTACTCGTCTCTCTATGCAGCGGTTGGCTCGTCAGTCAACAGCGAGAGCGAGGCGAGGCAGGCAGCGAGCCCCCTCATGATCATGATCGTGAGCACCGGCGTCTTCATTCAGCCGGTGCTGCTGAATCCAACCGGAACGCTGGCCAAGGTGTTGTCACTGGTGCCGATCTCGTCGCCGATCATCATGCCGATCCGTATGGCGGTCACAGGCGTCCCGCCACTCGAGCTGGCGGGGAGTTTGATCTTTTTGGCGATTGGGTGTCTCGCCGCGCTCTGGCTGGCGTCGCGGATCTACCGGGTGGGGCTGCTCATGTACGGGAAGCGGCCGACGATGAAGGAAATGGCAAGGTGGGTCTCGTACGCTCGATGAACTCCAGAACTGCACTTGCATCGCTATCAGCAACCCGGAACGCGTCCCTTGTAGGAGCAGTAGTTGCCGTTTCGGTTTTCGTACCCATTATTATTCAAGCAGCCCACCCAGATAAGCAGGAGAGGTTCTAGATGTACGATGAAAGGTTCGTCACGCCGATGCGAATGGAGCTCACCCAGATCGGCGTCGAAGAGATGCGCACCGCGCAGGAAGTCGACTCAAAACTGAAGAACGCTCACGGCACCACCCTCGTGGTGGTCAATTCCATCTGTGGGTGCGCCGCCAGAAACGCTCGCCCCGCCGTGGCCAAGGCAATTCAGCACGACGCCAGGCCCGATCAGCTCACCACCGTTTTTGCCGGACAGGATGTGGAAGCGGTGCAGCGCGCCAGAAGTTATTTCACCGGCTACGCGCCAAGCTCACCGCAGATCGCCTTGATGAAGGATGGCGAGGTCGTCTACATGCTCGAGCGGCATCAGATCGAAGGCCGCACCGCCGACGACATTGCCAGGGATCTCACCCGCGCCTTCGACAAGTACTGCGAGAAAACCGCAGCCGCCTAAAACTCGTCGCGCTTCCTTCTCTCGATGAAGGGCTGGCCGTCGGGTAGAGTTTTCGGCTCGACGTCCCGCCCGGTGTCCTTGAGGACGCGGCCGCGAACGAACTGAACGGTGGTGCCAAGCAGCAGGGCCCACACGCAGACCGCGATCAACCGCCAGAAGAGAACTCCGGTCGCCATCGGCTGCCAGTCCATGTATTCCGCTCTGGCAGTGCCCCACGGCTCGCGGTGGAGGGAGATCAACACCAGACTCACCGCCATTTCTCCCGCCGTCTCGAACACAGCGAACAGCGGTGCGCGCCACGGCCACTCGCGAACAGGAAATCTTCCCAGGTGGAGCGTCGCCATTCCCAGCAGGAAAAGCGTGCCCAGTACGAGCGCGGCGAAGAGATAGGAGCTGGTCGCGTTCCCGTGAGTGAGAACGACGGCGCGGAAAAGACGGATTACGACGCCGGTGATGAGCGCAAGCTCAACAGGTGAGCGCGCGATTCTCGCGAACGCTGCCGGCTCTTCGAGGTCCCACTCGCTGGACTTGAAAATCCGGCGGCGTTTCTCGACGGAACGAGGCTTCGTCACGCGGCCAAATGTAATTCGCGTGCGGATGGCGTCCATAGAATCTCCTGCTGAATCAGAGAGAGAAACGACCGATCTTTCCGATTCGACGCCGAATCAGCGTCAGGAGTAACTATTTGATCCAGTGCCCCAGCCTGCTCCACCTGATGTCGGTGAGCCAAGGCAGCGGGCGATCGCTGTCGTCAGCGTTGTAGGAGTAGTACACAAAAAGTGGCTTGCCTCTGACGTTTTCCCGAGGGACGAAGCCCCAGTAGCGACTGTCCTTCGAGTTGTAGCGGCTGTCGCCCATCATGAAGAGTTTCCAGGGCGGCACGACGATCGGCCCCCAGTTATCATGATTTGGCTGCGCTGGTGCCGCACCGAAGCGCGACGACTTGAGTCCGACTTTCTTCTGCCACTCGAACAGTGTGTCGGGGAAGTTGGCAATTTCAGGGATCACGGTGGAGCTCGCACCGTATCCCTGACGCTGCGGGATGCCATTTACGTACAGAACTCCTTTCCGCATGAAGAGCGTGTCGCCGGGGAGTCCGACCAATCGCTTGACCAGTGTTGGTGTCGGGTCGTTTCCCCGCAGAGCCTCGTCGGCCTGATACGGGGAAACGAATACCACCACGTCGCCGCGACGCGGCTCTCTGTACGCCGGAAGGCTGCTGTGACTGAACGGGATGTGAGCGCCGTAGATGGCCTTGTTGACGAAGAGCCAATCGCCCACCAGGAGGGTCGGGATCATGCTTCCCGACGGGATGCGGTACGCCTCGATCAGGAACGCGCGCAGGATGAGAAAGATTGCGATCGCGCCGACGATCGACTTGAAATTCTCCCAGAAGCCGCGGAGACGGGACTGTTGCGAAACGGGGCGCGCCTTTTGAGCGCGCCCCGGCTTAGACGGAGTTGCCAAGGAGCTTTAGGGGTTCCGAAGGTGTTTGTTGACGAGACGAGTCATCTCGAACATCGAGACCTGGCTGCGTCCAAAGATTGGACGGAGGTTCTCGTCGGCGTTGATCATGCGGCGGTTCTTCGAATCCTGAAGACCCTTACGCTTGATGTAGCCCCATAGTTTCTTCGTGACTTCGGTGCGTGGCATCGCGCTGCTGCCGACAACCGCCGCGAGATCGCTGCTCGGCTGCATTGGCTTCATGAAGGCGGCGTTCGGCGTGCGCTTCCTGCCCGAGGATTTCCGGCGGCTCGACTTCCGACCGCCCTTCCGTGCCGACTTCCTGCCGCGGGACGATGACTTGCGGGAAGATTTCCGTGCCGAGGACTTCCTTCCGCCCCTCTTTTTCTTTGCCATCTTGTCTCCTGGTTTGGTGATCGGATGCGAGTTGTTACAGGGTGAAACGCGGTCCGTCAGCGACGCAAACTATAGTCCTCCGAGGCGAAAGCAATAGGGAAAGCTGAGAGTTTCCCTATGAGAAACTCGCGATGTCAGAGGGAGAAATACCCACCAACAGTCCGCAGTCCGGGCAATTCCCCTCAATTTCCGGTCCAACTCTCCAACATTCTCATCATCTTCACGTCGTACGGGTCGGGCGAGTCGTCGTCGTCCGCTATCTCGTAATTCAGCTGTGGCGTCTCGAGAATCAGGGGAATGTCGTCGCTGCGGCGATCCTGCATCAGCCACTCGAAGGGCCGTTCCCCTATGAGCCCTTCCCCTATGAGCTCGTGACGATCCTTGTTGGCGCCGAGCTCGCCCGCACTGTCATTGAGGTGGAAGAACGACGGCGGCTCGCCGATGGTTTCCTCAAATTCGTCCAGGATCGATGTGAATGCCTCCCTCGAAGCGGTGAGGTCGTAGCCCGAGGAGAAGAGGTGGCACGTGTCCAGCCCATAGCCTGTTCTCGCTCGGAGAGGCTTGGGTACGTGGGAAAGAATGTCGTGTATCTCCTGGGCCGTCTTCCCCATCGTCTTGCCGGCGCCGGCGGTGTTCTCGACCAGTAGACGTGTGCCTGAGTCGTGCGTCTCCAGCGCCACGGTGATTGCCTTGGCGATGCGCTTCGCCGAATCGGCACGATCACTCGTGAGGGCCGACCCCGGGTGAAAGCAGACTGCCCCGACGCCGAGCGTGCTCGATCTCTCCAGCTCCTTGGTGAGACCAGCGCTGGCTCTCGACCATTTCTCGTCGTCGGGCGTCGCGACGCTCAGCACGTATGCCGCGTGCACGACGACGTTCGCCGGCTTGATCTTTGTCTTCGCCAGCGCCGTCTTGAAGCGAGTGACGCGCTCGGGCTTGATTGTCGACTTGTCGCCGTAGAAGCGCGGAATTGCCGTGAATAGTTGCATGGCAGTCATTCCCGCGTTCCCGGCGCGGAGGACTGCCATTTGGATGCCGCCGTTCTCGATTGTATGGGCGCCGATGAAGCGTGTCATGCCGCGCGTGGTTGCAATTACTCTACCGTGTGAAAGCTGGTGAGACGACGGGTGTTGCAGGTAAGCGTACTGAGTTTGATAATAGAGAAGAATCCCTCGGTTGGCTGATGCGAGCTCTGACCACCTTCCCGCTTCTGGCATTCTGCCTGGCGCCTGCGGTATCCATGGCGCAGACAGATCCTCGTGCCGACGTTCTCACGGGTCGTGTCACTGACGTGACTGGACGCCCCGTCGCCGACGCACAGGTCGGCGCGACCGCGCTCGGCTCGGGTGTGACCCGGTCGATCAGCACGGACTCCGAGGGCCGCTACAGGCTGTACTTCCCGGCAACCGCGCGCCAGTACGTCGTGTTGGCGAAGCGAATGGGATTCACTCCAGTACAGCGTACGATCACTCGCCGTACCAGCGAGCCCGAGGAAATGACGATCGACATGCAGCTGGGCGGTGCGCCGCTGGCGCTCTCGATAGTCGAGGTAACCGGTGGATCGGGTACAGAACCCGTGCAGGAGACAGACAGTCGTTCGTCACTGGAGACGATGGTCCCCAACCCGGTCGCCGATATCCTGGCGATGAAAGACACGCTGCATCTGAGCGCGGTCCAGATCGTCGCACTCTCCGACGTGGCCGACAGCCTGCAGGCGAAGAACAAGCGCATCTACCGGAACATTCAGACGCTGCTGACGAAATCGCAGGAATCTGGGGATGTCGGTCAGATGGCTGGCAGCATTGCGATGATGCTCGAGGAGGCATCGGGAAACACCGCCAGAGCAGTCGCCGCGGCTGAGAAACTACTGCGGCCGGAGCAATGTCAGGTCTTGCCGCAGGTAATCAGGGATCTGTTTCAGAACAACAGCGCCAGCTCGGCGAAGCAGTAACGGCTACTTCCAGATCCCTTCGCGATGACCGACCCGGTCGGCGACATCGGGCGTCATCCACCAGACACCGATTCGATCGTTCTCGAGCGAGACCCACGGGGACCGCGCGTGAATCTCCTCTGACGTAACCTCACCGCGTTGATCGAAAATGTGCCCTGTCGTGTGCGACAGGACGTAGCCAAGCGTGGGTGTCGTCGCGTTCGGATCCTCGAATACGACGACGACGCTGTCGCCGTGGCCGGCGACGCTGACCTCCGCCGGATAGTTGCCGTACACGACCGGCACCGGTGAATGGAACATCTTCCCTTCATCCATGGAGTGCGCGAAGAACACACCGGATCCGTCGCTTGCGTCGAGGAAGTAGGCGAGATAGACGTAGCCGCTCGTCGGGTCGTAAGAGATGGCGGGATTTGGACGCCTGCAGCCTCTAGCGCCTCGATCTCGAGCGTCTACTTCCACGGGCGGTTCCCAGCTCCGGCCGCCGTCGCTCGAGCGTTGCAACGAGAGCACACCGTTGCTGTCGCTGCGCACAGCCCACCAGGCACGAAATACCTCGGAGTGGCTGCTGGCGGGAACAACGGAACTGATACAACTCCCAGCTGTTCCCGGAATCTCGGGCAGATTGACGTCTCTCCTCGCACTGATTGCCGCGGGGTCCCCCAGGCGTGAGTTGCGGTAGGACACGTCACCCCACTCGACCGGCTCGTCCACACAGGCACAGAAACAGAGAGGAATCAACAGAATCAGCCAACGCATTATTGAGGACTTTACTCCCGCGCGCAGAGCGAGAGAAGCCCGAAAGGGGTCCGTTTTCTGGCGGCGCCTCGTATCTTTCGAAAGAACACGCCCGCCCCTTAGGAGTCAGGAATGTCCGCCCCTTCTGCTGTCCGACCGACACGGTCTACTTCATCGACCACGCGTAAATCCAAGCCGGCGAATGATGGCGCTGGTGTAGAGAGTCGCCCAGCTGAAACACCGGCACGTCCGGTCAGCGGCTTCAACGGAAACCGGCGTGTTCCGACTCCGGTCAACGAAACCGTAAAGAGCTACGCGCCCAAATCGCCAGAGCGAGCCGCTTTGAAAGAGCGGCTGCGTTCAATGGCCGGTGAGAAAATCGAAATTTCGCTCATCGTCGGCGGAAAAGAAATTCGTACCGGTGACCTCGCTGATACGGTGATGCCCCACAATCATCGGCACGTTCTGGCTCGCTGGCACCGCGCCACCGAATCCAGTATCGACGATGCCATCCGTGCCTCACAGGAAGCGGCGAAGGATTGGGCGAACTGGTCGTGGGAAGATCGCGCAGCGGTATTCCTGAAAGCGGCGGAGTTGCTCGCTACGACGTGGCGTCCGACCCTCAACGCGGCGACGATGCTCGGCCAGTCGAAAACGGCGTTTCAGGCGGAGATCGATTCAGCCGCTGAGCTGGTCGACTTCTGGAGATTCAATCCCTTCTACGCGCAGAGTCTTTACGACGAGCAGCCGCTGAGCGACCGCACCATGTGGAACCAGCTCGACTACCGGCCGCTCGAAGGGTTCGTCTATGCAGTGACGCCGTTCAATTTCACATCGATTGCCGGCAATCTCCCCACTGCGCCAGCGCTGATGGGAAACACGGTAATCTGGAAGCCGGCTTCGAGTGCGATGCTGAGCGCGTACTACATCATGAGGCTGCTGGAGGAAGCGGGTCTGCCGCCGGGTGTGATCAACTTCGTTCCCGGCGATCCGGCGCTCATCTCCGACAAGCTGCTCGCGCATCGAGATCTCGCCGGCGTGCACTTCACCGGCAGCACCGCCGTCTTCAACAACATGTGGAAGACAATCGGCGCCAGCATGTCGCGCTACAAGTCGTACCCGCGCATCGTCGGCGAGACCGGCGGCAAGGATTTCATCGTCGCACATTCCTCGGCCGATCCGGTGGCTCTTTCGGTCGCCATCGCCCGAGGCGGCTTCGAGTACCAGGGTCAGAAATGCTCCGCGGCGAGCAGAGTCTACGTACCGGAGTCTCTCTGGCCCGAAGTGCGCGACCGCACCGTCGCGATCATGAAGGAGATTCGCATGGGCGATCCCGCGGACTTCCGGAATTTCATGGGCGCCGTCATCGACAAGAAAGCGTTCACGAAGATCGGTGAGTACCTCGAGCACGGGCGCAAGAATGCCAACATCGTGTCCGGAGGCGTGGCGCGCGGAGAAGAGGGATACTTCATCGAGCCGACTCTGATCGAGACGAAAGATCCCGGGTATCGGCTGCTGTGTGAAGAAATATTCGGACCGGTGGTGACGGCGCATGTCTATCCCGACAAGAAGTGGTCGCAGACGCTCAAGATCGTCGACGAGACTTCGCCGTATGCACTCACGGGCGCGGTGTTCAGCAACGATCGGCGCGCCGTCCGCGAGGCATCGCTCGCTCTGCGGAACGCGGCTGGGAATTTCTACATCAACGACAAGCCGACTGGCGCTGTCGTCGGCCAGCAGCCTTTTGGTGGCGCTCGCGCCTCGGGGACCAACGATAAGGCGGGCTCGAAGCTCAACCTCGTCCGTTGGGTCAGCGCCCGAACGATCAAGGAGACCTTTTCTCCGCCGACTGACTATAGATACCCCTTCATGGCAGAGGAGTAGAGGCCAAGGCGGGCCGTAGGACTCGGCGCGATCTGGCTTGGTTCAATACTAGATCAACGGCCCGCCTTGACCATGGTCCAGCTGTTGCTCTCCAAAGGCATCCCCGATTTAGCGACGAGATGAGCACCGCCACCGAGCTACTGATCGACGCGGACCAGCTGGAAGTGTCCCGAATCCGCGCGCTACGAGGGCCGAATTATTGGCGCCTCGCCCCAGTGATTGCCTGCGACGTCCAACTGGGGACCCTCGAGCA
>DASXSL010000043.1:0-7402 GCA_036506035.1 Gemmatimonadaceae bacterium
TTAGTCGGAACCACCAACCGCTCCTGGACGGTGTTCTTGCCCGCGATCCCGACCCGCGCCGTTACCTGCGCTCCCCGCGACAAGCCGCACATCAGGTACGAGCCGTCGCTATTGGTATCCGTCTCAACGGTGCGCTGCTGATTGGTCGACACCAGTCGCCCGTTCTGTTCCACCCAAAGTATCTGCAAGGACACCCAGACGTGTGCACGCGGGAGAGGCTTGCCCGACGCGTCTCTCACGTAGCCGGCCATCATTCCCTGCGCCTCGGTCCCTGTCTCGTTCCTGCCGCACAGTCGTGAACGCAGAGTGGCAGAAGAAGGAACGATCACGTTAGCCTGACCACGCGCACCACTCGGCAACGAAATCGCCTGCGCGCGGTCGGCGACGTGGAAGAGGCGCAGCCGCGGGTGCTCGAAGACCAGCGTGTCGTTGATCGGACCTTTGACTGTCATCTCGTAGCGGCCGCCGGAGTTGGTGACGGCCTTGAACTTTCCACCCGCCGTCGACACCTGAACGCCACCCAGTGGTCTGCCGCTGCTACTGTCATAGACGACGCCGCTGATCACCGACTGGTTCGCTTCGGAGGAATCTTCATCCGGCTCATTCGCTCCCGCACTCGCTGCTGAGGCCGCACGCGCCGAGCCGGCTGGACGCGCGGCGCCACCAACCTCCTGGTAGCCGAGCAGCGTGTCCCGCGATACTGAGGGTGATCTCGCATCAGTCGCCAGCACACGACCGATGCGCGGCATTCTGATGTACCAGCGAGGCACAATCCACCGACCGTTTGGAAGTTGCTGGAATTCGACACGCCCGTTGGTCCGCGCGATCCGCAATGGAATCGGCAGGTTGACGTAATCGAAGTTCAGTGCGCGCAGGGAATTGTCCTTGGGATCCAGCCACAGCACTCCCGTCAGCTCGGGAAGACCGGCTACACGGGCCGGCCTGAACTCGAGTCCGCTGAGACCTGTCTCGGCACCGTAGCCGCGAATCGCAGCGAAGCAGTGCGATTTGACGAATTGATCGGAGAGAATCGTCGCCGGATCTGGGGCCCGGTAGACATCAGTGCCTGATCCGTCACCGCGTCGAGCGGTGTCGATCTGATCCCAGCTGATTCCGATCGCCGGCCTGCGCGCGATTTGCGTGCGCTGCTCCGCACGCTCTGATAGGACCGCGAGATTCCTATCGAGTGCACGCTCGTAGAGATCGACGTCAAGAGGCACCAGTCCCTGCGCTTCGGTGAGCGCTGTTGCAGTCAGCGCCTTCTTAATCTCCGCCCACAGATCACCAGCCGCGGTTCCCGGACCGGTCATCAACTGACAGGCCGCATCGCTGCGCATCACAACCGGAGCCGGCGCTCTCATCGGCGCCATTCCAGCTCTCACGAGCACGGCGCGCTCCCCAAGGGCAAGCTGCACCGACATCCAGGAATCGTAACCGACTTTGTCGGCTTTCACGCGAAACGAGCCGCGCCTCGGAGCGCGGAGCTCGGTGCGCCCACTCTGATCGCTGAATGCCCCGCCAAGCGGAACCGTGCCCGCCGAATCGTAAAGCGAGACGTTGGCGCCCACGATCGGCTTACCGGTCGCCGCCTCGAAGACTTCGACGCGCACGTCCTGTGCACCGGCGCTGGCGCCGGCAATGATTATTGCTAGAGGGATTGCGATTGACCGCAGTTTCATTGATGCAGCGATTGGAATCCGTAGTTAGGGCCGCCTTTGCGGGCCCAATCAAAGGACGCTCAATCGGTCAGCGGCGTGACTTAAGGACGAGGTTGGTGCGCCCTAGAGGATTGCATCCTCGCCAAAGCTCTGGTCGCCAAGCGCTTTCTTCCGCGCCTTGCCGGCCTTCGGCTCGGGTTCCTTGTCATACGCCTGCGCCCGTTTTCTCTCCATCACCAGCTCCTTTACCCACTTCTCGACGCGCTCGGCCTGGACCTCGTCGAGAATCTCTTCTTCGTGCATGACCGGGATTAGCCCAGTACCGCCGCTCTCCACGAACATCGACTCCAGCAGGCTCTCCCACGATCTGGCTTGGATTCCTTCACCAACTGTTCGCATCACCAGCCAGTCGGCGAGATTGGCGGGGCGATCGTAGATCTGTATCTCGAATCGAATCAGATCCGCTCGCTGCTCCGACAGAAACCGGATCGCCCCAGCTAGCGGATGGCCGGCGAGAGTCACCAGCGTCGCCTCGTTGGGTGTGAGCTGCTCGACACGGACCTGCACGTGTCCGCGCAATGGAAGCGCCATGGTGATCGTTGTTTCCCGTTCCAGAACCGTCGGAGAACCTGGCTCGGCGTGCAAATCCATCGCGAACGGCGATAGCTCGGCGAATCGCACACGAAAACGGTCGAACAGTTCTTCCGATGTGAGCGTGCTTCCGGCAATGTCGATCCAGTACCGCTTCCTTTTCAGGAGCCCCACACCTTTGTCCGGGGTTTGCTCGGGCATGGCATCGGCAAGCTTTCTCAATCCGCTGTCAAGCGACGTCGGTTTGATGTGAAAGACTCCCGTCAAAGCGTTGGCGCCCGGAGTCCGAATGAAATTGCCTTCGCACAGCATGGTGAGCTGACTCTCGGTGACGGGAAGCTTGACGCCGAGCAGACTGGCCATCGTAATGCCCGCCGATGCGAGAAAGGGTGGGATCGGAACGCGAGCGGGATTACGGGCGGTGATCTCGCTCAGCTTGTCCATGATCTCGTTGAGAGATGTTCTCTCCTCGCCTGCCAGCTCGAGAACGCGCCCGTGCAGATCGGTCCTGCGTACTGCTTCCGACAAGGCCGCGGCAAGATCTTCGACCCAGATCGGCTGGAACTGGTCGTCGCCGCTGCCGATGACGGGAACGACAGGCAACGACCTGACCATGGTGAGAAGGAGGGAGATGACGTCGTCGCCAGGCCCGTAGACGTTTCCTGGCCTCAGGACGATCCAGCCGCCGGCGAATCCGCGCACGATTCCCTCAGCGCTGCGCTTGGAGCGATGGTAAGGAGAGGTACCCGCTTCGGCCCCCAGAGAAGATACGTAAATGAAGCGGCCCACCTTGCACCGTTCCGCTTCGCGGACAATCGATCGCGTGCCTTCGACATTGACGCTCTCGTAGGTGCGCTCGGGTGGCGATTCCTCCATGATCCCGGCGACGTGTACGACTATGTCGCATCCTTCTGCGCATCCCCGCAGACCGCTCTGATCGGTGATGCTCGCCGGCCAGGTTTCAACCCCTTCAGGCCACTCGGTCGCATCGTCCTCGATCTTGCGACTCAACAACCGGATTGCGTGGCCGTGTTTAAGGAGCTCCGAGACTGTCGCGCGCCCCACCACACCAGTTCCACCCGTGACCAACACTTTCATCGCCGATTATCCCCGCTGGCTGGCGCTCGAAGATCAAGCGCGACAAGGGCTTCCATCAGGTTAGGGCAGTTTGGGTGCCAGCCGTTGCCGACTTCCATCAGACAGCGAACAGACAGCGAAAAAACGTGACCGGCCGAGCT
This sequence comes from Gemmatimonadaceae bacterium, assembly GCA_036506035.1. Lineage (GTDB taxonomy): Bacteria > Gemmatimonadota > Gemmatimonadetes > Gemmatimonadales > Gemmatimonadaceae > UBA4720. The sequence goes on from DASXSL010000043.1 coordinate 3,488, forward strand.
TTGGCTTCGTCCATTCGGAGACATGTGCGCCGAATCGGGCTTGGGGGGAGGGAGGGGGAAGTTGCTGCCAAAAACCGCGTGGTCACTCGCATTTCTCGCGCTGGCGGGGTGCGCTGGAAATAGAACTCCGTACGTCGTCGCAGCGGCGGGCCCCTGGAAGCAGGGTTACGGCTTGCAGAACCTGCAAGGCGTCCAGCTCGCTGTCGAAGAAATCAACAAGTCCGGCGGCATCAACGGTCACCAGCTTCGGCTCATAAGCCGCGACGACGAGGGCGACGGAACCATCGCTGCCAAGATCGCGCAAGATTTCGTCAACACGCACTCCATCTCGGCGGTCATCGGTCACGTCAATTCGTCTGGAATGTTGTCGGCAGCCCCCGTCTACGACGGACAGCTGCCCGCCATTGCTACGAGTGCGACTTCTCCCGATCTCACCGGCATTTCAAGCTGGGTCTTCCGCATCATCTCCAGCGATTCACTGAACGGGATTGCGCTCGCGAATTTTGCGTCGAAGTTCGGACAGCGCGCTCCGGCAAGCGTTGCCGTTCTCTATGAAAACAACACCTACGGCCGTGGCCTTGCTGATTCCTTCCGCCGCTCCTTTCACGGCGAGATTCTGAGCCTCGATCCGATCAACGCCGATCTACCAACGGCGGAGCCCTACATCTCGTACCTGAAGACCCGCAAGCCGCGAATCGTGTTCGTGGCGGGCCGCGTCGCGTCTGGACTAAAAATCCTGCAGGAGGCAAAGCGACAGGGAGTCAATCCAATCTTCGTTGGCGGCGACGGCTGGCAAGGCATACTAGCCGATACGGCGACGTCCGAAGGGGCCTTCATCGGCATGTCATTCACGCCTGAGGATCCTTCACCCGCAGCACGCGCCTTCGTCGCAGCGTTCACCAAGAAATTCAACGCTGTTCCCGATGCGCACGCTGCCCTTGCGTACGATGCGACGAAGCTGATCGCGCAGGCGCTGAAGGAAAAAGGTCCGGATCGCCGTGCCATTCGCGACTACCTGAGATCGCTAAACCGCGAAACTGCCTATGCGGGCCTCACTGGACCGGCGTACTTCGAGGATACTGGTGACCCGGTCGGCATGCGCTTCAAGGTTTTCCGTGTCCATGAGGGATTGCTGACCGTGGCGGAGGCGAGATGAATATCACGCCCATCCACCTTTTCAGGTTCCAGACGATTCGCCAGGTTCTGACGGTCGGCTTCTCATTCCTCATCCTGCTGATGCTGGCAGCAGGAGCAGTCGGCTGGTTCTCGATGAACCGCATGGCAGATCAGGTCGCCAGTACCCTTGCCGAGGCGCAGCAGGACGCGAAACAGGCCTCCGACTTCTCGAACGTGGTGACACAGGAGATTCAAGCTGCCAACACCTATCTGAGCGATCAGGACGCAAAGTCAGACGCCGAGTTCAGGCGTCTGGGCTGGGAAGCGCACCGCCTGCATCGGAACTTCAGCAGCCGGCGCGACGTCCTGGCGGAGCAGATCACCCGCACCGTAGCAATCGACACGACGCTGGCGCGCGTTGAAGCATCGTTCGCGCTGTCGCACCGCCTGACGGACCTCGGTCGCCTCGACGAGGCGCACGCCGAGGCTCAGAGGGCTCGCAAGATGGTGCCCGGGCTGCTGGAGCAGCTCACCGGTCTCGAGCATTCACGCGCACAGCAGCTGGCCCTAATGTCTAGGGACCTGCGCGGTGAGGCTATGGCGCGGTCACGACTGCTGGTGTTCGTCATCATCTTCGCGACTTTGATCGCGATGATGATCGTCATTCGCACCGGCCGTGCAGTGGGTCGTCCGCTGCGCTTGCTGGTCAAGCACGCCATTGAGCTCAGTCACGGAGACCTGCAGCAGCGCACCGAAGGCGAGATGCCGGGCGAGTTCCGGACTCTGGCTGACGCCATGAACCACGCGACGATGGCGCTGTCGAGGATCGCGGCGGGCGCTGCCAGGACAGCGGACGAAGTAGCCCAGTCAGCGAGCGACCTCGCTTCGGCCTCGAGGCAGATCTCCGCTTCGGCGGGTGAAGTCGCTGACGCTGTCGAAGAAGTCTCACACGGCGCCGAGTCGCAGGTGGCACAGCTGCGTCAGGTCAACGAAGCGCTCGACGGTATTCGTACCAGGGGCGACAACCTCGTCGGCGGCGCGCAGGAAGTGCATGGACTGGCGAGCGCGATCGAAGCGGAGGCGGAAGCCAAGCGCATCGAGATCGATCGCGCACTCAAGATCCTGTTCGACGTGCGCACGATCGTCGAGCAGGCAGCGGCGCAGGTGCGCGAGCTGAATACCAGCGCCGGTGAAATCAACAAGTTCGTCGTCTCGGTCAGCCGCATCGCCGAGCAGACAAACCTGCTCTCGCTCAACGCCGCGATCGAGGCGGCGCGAGCGGGTGAAGCGGGCCGAGGGTTCTCGGTGGTGGCGGGGGAAGTAAGAAAGCTGGCCGATCAGACTCAGGCGGCAGCCGATGATGTGGTCAAGATGACCGACAGCGTGACAACTCGCGTCTCAGCGACGTCGAAAGCGATGGAGCAGGGTGTGTCGCAGGTCGGCGAGATCGAGCGCGTCAGCCGCGAGCTGGATAGCGCGTTGTCGACGATTCTGGCGGCGGCGGAAAGAACGCGTGCCGCTGCTTCGGCAGTGACAACCGCGGCGACCGAGAATGCGCGCGCTGTCGATTCAGCCGCAGCGAACCTGGGACTCGTCGCGCGGACCGCCGAGAGCCACGCCACCGCGGCGATGCAGGTCAGCGCGTCGACCGAGGAGCAGAGCGCGGCCTGCGAGCAAATGAGCATGGCATCGACGCAGCTGTTCCACGGCAGCCATGCGCTCAAGGATCTCGTCGGTGAGCTCAAGACCGACGGCACGCTCCCGACGACCGAGATGCAGGTGCCGGCGGAGGAGAAGCCCCACCCGCGCCTGACGCCGCCGAATCCAAAGCCGCCGGTAAAAAAGGTCGCGTAAGCGACCTTTTTTTCTTCTCGCTGCTCCGGCGCTTCCGGGGGCTTGGTTATAGTCCATCGCGCGGTCGGTCGGCCCGGGAGTCCTCTTCGGCGCTACGCTCGCGACCGCGGAGCCGCTAACAACGCTCGTTCGCTCCGCTCACTCGCGCGTCTCCTCTGGTCGCTCACTTTGCAAAGCGCCTACGAGGACTCCCGGCGCCTCCCTCCCAGGCGGGGTCACTCTGTAACTGCCGGCTCAAACGAAGAAAAAAAGCCGGAGAACCGGACAGGACCCGCGTTTCATCTACGATCTCGCGCGTCTGCTTCTCGATCCCCCGCGCGTTGTTGGCTGCCCGACCTACGCGAACGCTGCGAGGCATTTCGTACGCGCCCGATGGCGTTGTGATGACGCAACTACCGGAAGGAGGAGGGATGTCCTCGGAGGAGCATCCGGAGCCAAGCCTGATGTACGTGAGCGCCGCCGCGCTCACGTACATCAGGCGGGTGACGGCTCTGCTCCGAAGAGGACATTCCTCCGACTGACCGTCACCGCGATTGAGAACAAACGACCGAATGCAGTCTACTGCACGCACGTCCCGCGCGGGTCGGGCTTGGGCTTATCGATCACGACGCGGTGATCGAGATTGCCGACGCGCAGCGCGACGTCGTGCACCAGCTGCGCGACTCTGCGCATATGCTCGTAATCGATGTACTCCGGCTCGTCGGTGAGCTGGTGGTAGTCCATGTGCAGGCCGGTGGTGAAGAACGTGATCGGGATGCCGTAGCGCGCGTAGTTGTAGTGATCGCTGCGGCAGTAGATCCGCTCCGGATGACCATTGGCGTCGAACGCGTAGTCGAAGGCGAGTGGGGTGGCCTCGTTGCGATTCACCGCCTCCACGATGTCACCCAGCTCGGTTGAAAGCCGGCGCGAACCTACCAGCTGCAGGTAGGTCGGTCCGCCACCGAC
>DASXSL010000044.1:0-61583 GCA_036506035.1 Gemmatimonadaceae bacterium
ATTTTCGTTGCCTTTATCGGCGCAGTGGTGCTCCTCTTCATTCTCCGGCTGATTCGAGGAACGACACGACGAGTGTAGCTGCTGCGATCCGGCTGACGGTTTTCATCGAACGCCGTCGCGTCGGTGTGTTTGATTATGTTGCATGCCAGGCACCGCCCGGCAGTGCGGGCGAAATAATCGGACGCTGACAGCAAGAGTTGCAAATTGAAATCTGATCTTGGGCATGGCTCGCGCCGGGAGGGTTCCCTCCCTATCGCGGCCGGACTCGCCCCCGAGATCGAAAGCACCGAAGACGAGGCAGCTTCACCGGAAGCTGGCGACATCAGAGGACCTCGCGATTACGAGGTGCTCGGCGGCCGCACCGTCTTCATTTGCGGGCTTTCGATCGTAATCGGCGCGGCAGCCGCAGTAGTCGCGCAGGTTTTCGTCCGACTCATCGGACTCGCTACCAACATCGCCTTCTATGGAAGACTGTCGGCTACCTTCATCGATCCGGCCGGGGGCGTTCGCGGTCCAGTGCTGGTGCTTCTCATTCCCGTCATCGGCGGTCTGATCGTTGGATTGATGGCGCGCTACGGATCTTCGGCGATCCGCGGACATGGAATACCGGAAGTCATGCAGCGTGTCCTGTACGGCGAGAGTCGAATCCCGGCGCGGGTCACCATTCTCAAGCCGCTGTCAGCGGCAATTGCCATCGGAACCGGCGGTCCGTTTGGCGCGGAAGGGCCGATCATCGCGACCGGTGGCGCGCTCGGCTCGCTCGTCGGCCAGCATCTGCACGTGACCGCCGATGAGCGCAAGACACTCCTTGCCGCCGGTGCTGCAGCAGGCATGGCGGCAACATTCGGCAGTCCGGTGTCAGCAGTGCTGCTCGCCCTCGATGCGAAAGTTACTGCGAAGTGGCGATGAATCCGGGCACGGCGCGGACGTTTGGCTACTCGGGAACTCCGCTGATCAAGAAGCTTGGCATAAAGCCGGATGCGCGTCTTCTCTTCGTATCGGCGCCGTCGGATTTCTCCGCGCTCCTCGGACCGTTGCCGGAATCGACCAGAGCCAGCAAGGCCGGCACCCTCGATTTTGCGATCGTGTTCGTCAAATCCAGATCGGAGCTGACAAAGCAGTTCCCCAGGTTGCGCGACAGACTCGAATCCAACGGAATGCTCTGGGTCGCCTGGCCAAAGCGGTTGTCGGGCGTTGAAACAGATCTGACGGAAGGGATCGTTCGAGATTACGGACTCGTAGCGGGCCTCGTCGATGTGAAAGTCTGCGCCATCGACCATACCTGGTCGGGACTCAAGTTCGTGCGGAGACTGAAAGATCGCTGAGATGAAATCGGTCGACGCCCTTCTTACCGGCCTTGTCGACTATGCCGGTCTGTTCCCGCCGGCGAGCGAGGACATGCGGCCCGCCCTCGAGAATTATTCTTCCTACCTGAAGGGACCAGACCGGCGCGCGCTCGGTCGATTCATCGTGCCCTTCTCGCGGCTGCGCGAGCTCGAAGAAGTCGGCGCCGATTTAATGCCCCGCGGAAAGCGCGGGCTGCCATGGCAGTTGAGCGTGCTGGTAGCTGAGGATGTCCGCACCGCCGGCGAAGAAATAATGAGATTCAATCGCCGGCACGCGACAGCGACAGGCGGACGCGCCGTGATTGATGTAGTGGAGCTGAAGGCAAGCACTGCGGATGAAATCCGTCACCAGAAACGGGATCTGCCGAATGAGCTGACGGCATATTTCGAAATTCCGCTGAGCGGCGACCTGACCCGCTTGATGAAAGCCCTTGTCAGCGTCAGTGCACGAGCCAAGATCCGCACTGGCGGAGTCACTCCGCAGGCATTTCCGCCGGCGCAGGCAATCATCGACTTCATTGTCGCGTGTGGACGAGAGCATGTGCCGTTCAAGGCGACGGCGGGCCTGCATCACCCGCTGCGCGGCGAATATCGGTTGACCTACGAGCCCGAGAGCCCGAAAGGAGTGATGTACGGATTTCTGAACGTTTTCCTTGCAGCTGCCTTGATCTTCTCCGGAGAGCCCGAAGAAACCGCGCTGGTGGCGCTGGAGGAGACCGACCCCTCCGCCCTTGCGTTCGACGACGGTGTAATTCGCTGGCGCGACAAGGTCGTCACGGCAGACCAGATGACGGCATCGCGTGCCAGGTTTGCGATTGCGTTCGGTTCGTGTTCATTTCGTGAGCCGCTAGACGAGCTCGCACACCTTACCCAAAAAGCGAGAGCAGCCGCCAAGTGAACGAGACGCACGACCCCTCACTCACCTCGTGGATCGAATCCGCGAATGCCCCCGACACTGATTTCCCAATCCAGAACCTCCCCTTCGGCGTTTTCTCTAGGAAGGGCGATGCAGAGCGCCGCGTTGGTGTCGCCATCGGCGATCAGATCGTCGACGTCGGCGAATCACTGAGCGCCAACATCTGGAGCGGCAAGGCGCGTGATGTCGCGCGGTGGTGTGATCGTCCGAATCTCAACGAGCTGATGCAGGCGCCTCACGATTCGCTGTCCGAGTTCCGGGCGCGCTTGAGCGAGCTTTTGTCGGGAACACCCGGGGACACCAGCGTCATCAATCCTCTTCCGCCGGGCGCTCTGGTACCGATGAGCGAGGCGCAGCTGTTCCTCCCGGCGCAGATCGGAGACTACACGGATTTCTACGCGTCGATCTATCATGCCACCAACGTCGGAAAGCTTTTTCGCCCAGACAATCCACTTTTTCCGAACTACAAGTACGTTCCGATCGGCTATCATGGACGTGCGTCGTCGATCGTGATCAGCGGCACCGACGTCCGCCGACCAAAAGGTCAGACAGTGGCCGGCGCGTCAACGACCCCAACGTACGGGCCGACGGAGATGCTCGACTACGAAGCCGAAGTTGGATTCTTCGTCGGACGCGGGAACGAGCTCGGCGAGACATTGTCGGTCGACGAAGCCGAGAATCGTATCTTCGGGATTTGTCTCGTCAACGACTGGTCAGCTCGCGACATTCAGTCCTGGGAGTACCAACCGCTCGGTCCTTTCCTGTCCAAGAACTTCGCCACCACGGTTTCGCCCTGGGTAGTTACCTGGGAAGCGCTCGAGCCCTATCGAGTACCGGCCTTTTTCCGGAAACCCGGCGATCCCCAGCCGCTTCCATACCTCTCCTCGGATCGAGACCGGAACGAAGGCGGCCTCGATCTCAACATCGAGGTCTACATCCGGTCGATGCTGATGAGAGAAGGACGTCTTCGTCCGTTCCGACTCAGCAGCGCGTCGCTTGCCGACATGTACTGGACGCCGGCGCAGATGTTGGCGCATCACTCGAGCAACGGCTGCAACCTGAAACCCGGGGACCTGTTCGCGAGTGGGACCGTTTCGGGCCCCGAGACGGGTTCTCAGGGATCCCTACTGGAGCTCACGCGTCGTGGTGCTGATCCGATCGCGCTCCCGACGGGGGAAGAACGGAAATTCCTGCATGACGGTGATGAGATCATCCTCCGCGCCTTTTTCCAGCGCGAGGGGGTGGCCCGCATCGGCCTTGGTGAGTGCTCTGGCCTCATAGTCGCATCGTCGAAGCGGTAACACTCCACCAAACCGATGTCGATGTTGCAGAACCGCCGAGAGGCGACTCCCGACCTCCGTCAAGAGGATATTCAAGCGCGGCTGTATGTCGTGCGCAGTTCACCGATCCATGGTCGCGGCGTGTTCGCCGCACGTTACATCCGCAGGGGCACCAGGATCCTCGAGTACACGGGTGAGCGGATCAGCAACAGGGAAGCAGACCGCCGCTACGACGACAGGAGGATGAAGACGCATCATACCTTCCTCTTCACGCTCGACAAAGGGACTGTGATCGATGGCGCCATCTCCGCCGGTGGTGGTGACGCGAGCTACATCAATCACTCCTGCGATCCGAACTGCGAAGCGATCATCAGGGGAAAAAGGATCTTCATCCACGCTCTGAGAGACATTCAGCCCGGAGTAGAGCTTGCGTACGATTACCAGTACGAGCGAACGGGTAAGAACGACGACGAGCTCGAGAAGTTCTACTTCTGCCGCTGCGGCGCCGAGAATTGCCGCGGAACAATCATGAAGCCGGAGACGAAGAAGAAGAAACGGCGCCAGCGTTCTCGAGCAAAGGCAGGTAGATGACGTGAGACTGACACGCCAGCGCAGGGTCTGGACTTCGGCTTTCAGCGCGCCGATTATGGTCAACTCGACAACAACTTTCCCGGAGTAGCAAAATGCGTCTCGTCTCAGGTGCGCTGGCGTTAGCCATTGGGCTGGCCGGCTCGGCAGCGGCCCAGAACGCGGTGCCAATCCAAACGAAACCACTCGACCCGGCCAATCTCGACCGGTCGGTTTCAGCGTGCACCGACTTTTATCAGTTCGCCAACGGAGGTTGGATCAAGCGAAACCCCGTTCCAGCTGCATTCTCTCGTTGGGGCAGTTTCGACGAGCTTCAGGAAAACAATCAAAGCAATCTGCTGACGATCCTGCGTGCGGCAGCCGCCAACGGCAACACCCAGGCGAACGAGGATATCCGGAAGCTTGGCATCTTCTACTCTTCCTGCATGGACTCGGCGGCGGCGGAGCGCGCCGGGATACAGCCGATCAAGGCGGAGTTGGACCGCATAAGCGCAATCGCGAATCGGCGCGAGCTCGAAGCAGAAATTGCGCGACTTCACTCGCGCGGCGTGCCCCTCCTGTTTGGCTTCGGTGCCCAGCAGGACTTCAAGAACAGCGCTTCGGTGATCGCCGGCGTCAGCCAGGGCGGCCTCTCGTTGCCGGATCGCGATTACTATCTGAACCCCGACAAGCGCTACGCGGACATTCGAACAAACTACGTCGATCACGTCGGTCGGATGTTCCAGCTGCTCGGCGAGAGCGCGGCGCAAGCCTCGGCGGACGCACAGAAAGTGATGGACATCGAGACCGCACTTGCCAAGCCCGCCATGACGCGGGTGCAGATGCGCGACCCCAACGCGAACTACCATCGGGTGACGGCCGCCGAGTTGACGAAACTCGCGCCGGGATTCAACTGGCCAAGCTTCTTCGCCAGTGAAGGCAGGGCGGATATCTCGACGATCAACGTTCAGAATCCTGTATTCCTCCAAGCGGCGGATTCGCTGCTCACTTCGACGTCGCTCGACGACTGGAAGGCGTACCTGCGCTGGCATCTGCTCGACGCGTCAGCGCCCAGCCTCAATTCGACGTTCGTGAACGAGGATTTTCGCTTCAGCAGCACCCTCAGCGGCGCCAAGGAGATGCTCCCCCGCGACAAACGCTGCGCGCGAGCGACCGACGCTGGATTGAGGGACGCGCTGGGTCAGGCGTACGTCGCCCAGTATTTCACTCCGCAGGCAAAAGCGCGCGCACTGGAGATGGTGCGTAACCTCGAGTCCGTCTTCCACGATCGTTTACAGACGCTCGGCTGGATGACAGATACGACCAAGACACAGGCGACGGCGAAGCTGGCGGCGTTCACCAACAAGATCGGTTATCCCGACAAGTGGCGTGATTACTCGACGCTAACACTCAAGCCGGGAAGTTTCCTGAACAATCAGATTGCGGTTCGGCAGTACGAGCGTCGTCGCACTCTCGCCAGAATCGGTCAGCCCCTCGATCGCACCGAATGGGGAATGACGCCGCCGACGGTGAATGCTTACTACAATCCGTCAATGAACGAGATCGTTTTCCCGGCGGGCATCATGCAGCCACCGTTCTTCGACCCGAACGCGGATGACGCCGTGAACTACGGTGGCATGGGAGCGGTCATCGGTCACGAGATGACGCATGGCTTCGACGATCAGGGCTCTCAGTTCGACGCCCAGGGGAATCTGCGCAATTGGTGGAGTCCCTCCGATCTGACAAAGTTCAAGACGGGGACCGGCCTCGTGGCCTCGCAGTTCGACGCTTACACGGTGCTCGACAGCGTTCACGTCAACGGCAAGCTTACGCTCGGGGAGAATCTCGCTGATCTCGGCGGGCTGTCGATCGCCTACGCCGCCCTCGAGAAAGCATTGGCGGAGAAGGGGCGTCCACCGGACATCGATGGATTCACGCCGGAGCAACGTTTTTTCCTGGCGTGGGCGCAGATCTGGCGACAGAACATTACGCCGGAGGCTCAACGGGTTCGGATCAATACCGATCCACATTCGCCCGGCCAGTGGAGAACGAATGGACCACTGTCGAATCTGCCGCAGTTCGCGGCAGCCTTCGGCTGCAAACCGGGTGATCCGATGGTGCGGCCCGATTCTGTTCGACCAGTGATCTGGTGATCGTCAGGAACCGACAGGTCTGGAGGCGCCGGATCAGCCGGCGCCTCTTTCGTTAAATTGGATCGTATGACCGCGGCCCAAGCTTGCAAATGATGAACGATTGGATGTGCACCGCTCAAGGACTGATTCAAACGATATGAATGGTCGGAGCTTTTTCTACAAGGAGACGGATGGAATTCGTGTCACCGTGCGGCCGGTCTATCTCCGCGATCACTCGGAGCCCTCGCAGAGTCATTACGTATTCGCGTACTTCGTGCGGATCGAGAACGTCGGCAAATTGGCGGCACAGCTGCTGACTCGACGCTGGCTCATTCACGATTCCGTCGGCGATGGAGTCGACACCGAGGTCATCGGTGAGGGAGTTGTCGGCGAGCAGCCGACGATCATGCCGGGGGCCGTCCACGAGTACCAGAGTTTCTGCATTCTGAAGTCGGGCGAGGGATGGATGGAGGGACATTACGGGCTCCTCCGCCAGGACGGAACGTCGTTCGAGGCTGCGATCCCGCGCTTCATTCTCAGCGCGAGCGAGTCGACCAGTCTCCCATCGTAAAGCGCGCACGACAGTTGCTTCGCATCCAGCCGTGAGCCGCATTTTCGACATTTCGGTGCCGATCCGCACAGGCGGCCTCGTCTATCCCGGCAATCCCGAGATAGAGATCTCCTTGCAGCAGTCCGTCGCCAAGGGCGCGAGCGCCAACGTGTCGACCATAAGGTTCGGCTCGCACACGGGCACTCACGTCGACGCCTCGCGTCATTTCTTCGACGACGGCCAGCCCGTCGACAAGATTCCCCTCGACCGACTCATCGGCCCCGCTCTGCTCGTGAGCTTCGCCGATGAGATTCGCTCCGTCGGCGCGGCCGACTTGAGGGCCAGGGATTTCAAGGGCCACAAGCGAATTCTGATCCGGACCCGGAACTCTGCGCTCCTCTCGCAGCGCGAGTTCGTTCGGGACTACACCTTTCTTGCGCCCGACGGCGCGCAGTATCTAGTAGACAGCGGTGTCGAGCTCGTCGGCGTCGACTATCTGTCGATAGAGCAGTTTCACTCCGGCCATCACCGAACCCATCGCACGCTTCTAGAGCGCTCGGTGGTGATCGTCGAGGGTCTCGACCTGTCGGCGCCGTCGCCCGGAGAGTACAACTTCATCTGCCTGCCGCTCCGCATCGAGGGATGCGACGGAGCGCCGGCGCGCGCGGTACTCATCTCGTGAGCGAGATCAAACACATCTTCTTCGACATCGGTGGAGTCCTGGGGTCCAACGGCTGGGATCGGGAGCAGCGACACCAGGCGGTCGAACGGTTTGGTCTCAACGCCGAGGATTTCCAGTGGCGCCACGAGGAAGTGATCGGCGAATGGGAGGAGGGGCGCATCACGCTCGACGAGTACCTCGACATCGCCGTCTTCTATACGGAGCGTGACTTTTCGCGCGAGGAATTTGCGGATTTCATGTGCGCTCAAAGCGTGCCCGACCAGGAGACGATCGGCATCGCGCGAGCACTCTCTCGTGAACCGCGCTTCACGCTGATGACGCTCAACAACGAATCCGAGGAGCTCAACATCTACCGCATCGAGAGGTTTGGAATATCCGAGATTTTCGAGGCATTCATCTCCTCCTGCTGGCTCGGCGTTCGCAAGCCGATCCGTCGCTTCTACAGTCGCGCACTCGGCATCGCGCACGCGCAGCCCGAGAGCTCACTCTTCATCGATGACCGTCAGCAGAATCTCACGCCCGCCAACTCCCTCGGCATGAACACGATCCTTTTCAAGTCGGCCGCACAACTCCGCTCCGATCTGGAGCGATTTCTCGAGCTCGAACTTTCCGGAGCATAGGCAATGCGCTTGGCTATGATCGGCCTCGGCCGAATGGGCGGCAACATGACGGAGCGATTGATGAAGGGCGGGCATGAGGTCGTCGCTTTCGATCGCACCAGGGATGTCGTCGACAAGTACGTCCTCCACGGAGCAACTCCGGCGTATACGATCACCGATGTACCGCCGAAATTGAAGCCGCCCCGCATCGTCTGGATCATGGTTCCCGCGGGCAAACCCGTCGACGAGACGATCGCGATGCTGCTCCCCGGAATGGCGAAGGGCGATGTCATCATCGATGGTGGAAACTCCAATTTCCGCGATTCGATGCGTCGCGCCGCCGATCTTCAGGGCAAAGGGATTCACTTCGTCGACTCCGGCACGAGCGGCGGCATCTGGGGTCTAGCCAACGGGTATTGTTTGATGATTGGTGCGTCGTCGGAGGCGTTCAAATTGTGCGAGCCGATCTTCAAGACGCTCGCTCCGCCCGACGGCTACGCCCACATGGGGCCGCCGGGCTCGGGGCATTATGTGAAGATGATTCACAACGGGATCGAGTACGGCGCTCTCCAGGCGTACGCCGAAGGGTACGAGATCCTTCACGCCTCGAAGGACTTCAAGCTCGACCTCCACAAAATCGCGGCGGTCTGGAATCACGGCAGTGTCGTACGCTCGTGGCTCAACGAGCTCGCTGAGCTGGCGTTCGAGAAGGATGCGGACTTGAGCGGGCTGCGCGGGTATGTCGAAGACTCCGGAGAAGGGAGGTGGACGGTGCAGGAGGCGATTGACCTCAATGTACCGGCTCCCGTCATTACGCTCTCGCTCCTCGCGCGGCTGCGCTCCCGGCAACAAGATTCCTTCTCGGCAAAAGTAATCGCGGCCTTGCGCAACGAATTCGGTGGTCACGCGGTAAAGAAGTCATGAAGACACCCCACGCCGTCCCCCTCATCAGAGCTCCACGCCGCCGCGGCAACCGCGACAAGGCTGACCCCTGCACGCTGGTTATTTTTGGCGGCGCCGGTGACCTCACCAAGCGGAAGCTGATTCCCGCGATCTATTACCTCGCCGAGCAAAAGCTGCTTCCGGAGAATTTCGCACTGCTCGGGGTGGCGCGTGACCAGAATTCCGATGACGGCTATCGCCAGATCATGCGTGAAGCGATGGCTCGATCCGACGAAATTCACAAAGTCGACGACCAGGTGTGGCAGTGGCTGTGTTCGCGGACGTTCTACGCGGGGGGCGACTTCACCAAAAACGAAGCCTACGCGAACATCGAAAAGCGGTTGAAGGAGATCGAGGGTCGCTCACCCGAGTACGACCGAAACCGGCTCTTCTATCTCGCGATCCCGCCGAGCGTTTTCGAAACGACGCTCAAGCACTTGTGCGCGAGCAAGCTGGCGTGGCGCACCCATTCCTACGAAGAGCGACCCTGGGTCAGAGTCGTGATCGAAAAGCCCTTTGGCACCAGCCTCGAGTCAGCGATGGCTCTCAATCGGCTCGTGCTCGACCAGTTTGGTGAGCACGAGATCTATCGCATCGACCATTACCTCGGCAAAGAGAGCGTACAGAACATTCTTGTGTTCCGCTTTGCCAACTCGATATTCGAGCCGCTGTGGAACAGGCACTACGTCTCTCACGTCCAGATAACAGCCGCCGAGGCCGTCGGCATCGAGGGCCGCGGCAAGTACTATGAGGAAGCGGGCGTCCTACGCGACATGTTCCAGAATCACTTGCTTCAGCTGTTGACGCTGGCGGGGATGGAACCGCCAAGCTCGTTCACCGCTGACGCGGTGCGGGATGAGAAAGTGAAAGTTCTCCATTCGGTGCGGCCGTTGGTACAGGGCGAGTGCGAGCCGCCGGTGGTACGCGCGCAGTATGACGTCGGGACCGTCGACGGAAAATCGGTCCCTGCCTACCTCAGCGAACCGGATGTGTCGCGGAGCTCCGTGACGCCGACGTTTGCCGCGATGAGGATCTCGATCGACAACTGGCGCTGGAAGGGTGTGCCGTTCTACCTGCGTTCCGGTAAGCGAATGGCGAGACGCATTTCGGAGATTGCGATTCAATTCCGCTCCCCACCGCTGCTGCTGTTCGGGCAAAAGGCGGTAGAGGAGATGTCGCCCAGCGTCCTGACGTTGCGGGTTCAGCCAGACGAAGGAATTTCATTGCGCTTCCAGGTGAAGACACCTGGCGCCATGCACGAGTTGACACCAGGCCTCGAGATTACACCAGTCGACATGGACTTCACCTACGCCGAGGCATTCGGCAACGACGCTCACCCTGCGTACGAGACACTGTTGCTCGATTGCATGATTGGCGACCCGACACTCTTCACGCGCAGCGACGAAGTCGAGATGGCCTGGAGCATAATCGACCCAGTGCTCGAATACTGGGACAACCATCCGGCGACGACATTGCCGAAGTATCCATCCGGCAGCTGGGGACCGGAGGAAGCCAATAAGATCCTCGACGGAGACCACACACGTTGGCGTTAGCTCCACTCCTGCTGCCGCTCGTTGCGCTCGTACTTTCGTCGACCGCCTGCCAAAACCCAGCACCCAGCCAAAAGGACTCCGCCGCCGTTCTCGCCGGCGACACGACACAGCACGTGCTGCCAGCGGAGGCAAGATCGCTCGTTCTCCGTGCCCGTGAGCTCGATCGCGCCGATAGCCTCGAGGAGGCGCGGGCTGCTTACCAGGCCGCCGCCGAGAAACTCCCGCAGTTGTCCGACTGGCTTTACTTGCGCGCCGCCGGAGTGACAGCGGACAGCGCAGCGCGTGCCGGCTACTATGCGAAGCTTCGCACCGACGTTGGTCGCGACCGGATCCGCTGGACCGACGCGATTGCGCGCGAACGCACGCGCGACTTCGCCGGCGCGATCCGAGCGTACTTGGCGCTCGGTGCCAGGCTCGACGCGCTGAGGCTTCGGGTCAACCCGCCCGCCGATGATGCATCGCGCGCCGCAGCGCGGAGCGAGCTGCTCTCCTACATCTCCGGCGCCAACAACGCTGCTGATACGCGAGAAGCAATCGATCTTTTTGACAAGGTCTTTACTACCACGATGCCGTCCGACGAGCTGACAATCGCGCGTGCGGCGGGGAAGTCTGGGCTGCCGGACAGGGCGGCAACAGGATACGCCAAAGCGCTGGCGGCCGGGCTCGGCGATGTCTCAGACAATCTTGCTTACGGTTCAGTGCTGTTCCGCCTGAGACGTTATCCCGAAGCTGCGACGCAGTTTGCCAAAATACGGGCGCCGGCGAATCTCGCGGCGGCCGCCCAGTATCAGCGCGCTCGCGCGGAGATCGCGATGGGAAATACTGCCGCCGCGCGTACGACGCTACGATCGATCACGACCGCTTACGCCAGAGACACCAGCGCTGCATCGGCACTGCTGCTGTTGGCAGACTTGGCAACCGACGAAAACCGGGATCAGGATGCGCGGCAAACACTGATGGCGCTGCTCAAACGATTCCCCAAGGGAAGGCACGCCACCAATGCAAGGTTTCGCGCCGGCATCATCTCCTACATTCAGGGAGACAGGAAGGCTGCGGCTGCGGAGCTCGATTCGCTCGTCGCGCGCGATTCGAACAGCGTTGAAGCGCTGGCCGCGGAATATTGGTCCGGACGCGCCTATGCGGCACTCGGTGACAGAACGCGAAGCAGAGCGAGATGGCGGGCCATTATCGCGACGGATCCGCTCAGTTACTACTCGGTTTTGGCTGCGAAGCGTCTCGACACGACGTTAGTTGCGCCCGATCGATCGCCGCCCAACTACGCCAGGATCCCCGCGATCGACGCCGCATTGAGTCGCGTGGTGGCGTTGAAGGATGTCGGCATGGACGTCGAAGCCGGTTTCGAGAACGACCGTCTTTTCCGCGATGCGCTCGCAGATCCGACGCGGATGATCGCCACCGCCCATGCGCTCGCTGGGGGTGATCAGGCTTCACGCTCAATTGCACTGGGTCGCCGCACCCTCGACGAAATCGGTCACAGCCCCGAGAACTATCGTCTGTACTTCCCGGTCCTCGAGCGCGAAACAATCATATCCAGCTCCAAGGAAAACGGTCTCGACCCGATCCTGGTGGCCGCGCTCATTCGGCAGGAATCGAATTTCAATCCGCAGGCAACCTCCCCGGCCGGCGCACGCGGCTTGATGCAATTGATGCCAAACGTCGGAAAGGATCTCGCCGCATCCAAGGGCATCGGACCGTGGGATCCGGAGCTACTCTACGAGCCAGCGACGAACATCAAACTCGGCACAGCGCACCTCAGTGGTCTGGTGCGGAAGTATCCGGAAGTCGTGAAAGCTCTCTCCGCCTACAACGCCGGCGAGTCGCGTGTCGAGAAGTGGTCGACCAAGGCTGGGGCGAATGATGCGGAAGTGTTCACCGAACGGATTCCGTTCGTCGAGACGCGC
This sequence comes from Gemmatimonadaceae bacterium, assembly GCA_036506035.1. Taxonomy (GTDB): domain Bacteria; phylum Gemmatimonadota; class Gemmatimonadetes; order Gemmatimonadales; family Gemmatimonadaceae; genus UBA4720. The sequence continues at coordinate 12,490 of DASXSL010000044.1, forward strand.
GATTACGTGCGGACGATCCTTCGCAATCGCGCCTACTACCAGGCTCTCTATCCCTGGTAGCGCTCCGCCGCCGGCTCGGCGAGCTCGCCCTTGCGGCGCTTACGCCAGTCCAACAGCCAACTCAACGGAATTCCGGTAAGTAGCGGCGTCAGAAAGATGCCTAGCAGCGTGTTGAGCCAGATCAGCGCGATGTAAAACGCAACCAGGCCAAGCGATACCCACAGCGTTCCCAGCGGACCGTGCGTCTCCAAGCGGAACTCCCCCGTGAATAGGTAAATTAAAACTATCATGGCAACGGTCACCGTTGAAGGAGCCGAAGTAGAGAGCGCCGTCGAGGCATCTCTTGCCGCCTGCGAGTGCGCAGCGCTGGCGGTGAGTGGTGGACTCGATTCGATGGTCCTGCTTACAGCTGCATCGAAACTGCCGCTGCGTACGCGTCGAAAAATCACTGTCGCCACGTTCGATCACGGCACTGGACGCGCCGCCGGCCGGGCCGCCGCGCTCGTTGCGCGTCATGCTTTTCGGTCGGGTTTTCTCTGTGTCAGCGGACGCGCATCGACGATCGGACGACGCGAGGAAGAGTGGCGCCGTGCCAGATGGCAGTTTCTCGAGCAAATCGCCGCCAAACGAGGCGCCAAAGTCGTCACCGCGCATACGCTCGATGATCAGATCGAGACAGTCTTCATGCGCATCCTGCGTGACGCAGGACCGCGCGGTCTGGCCGGTCTCTACGCCGAATCCGACATCATCCGGCCGTTTCTGGATCTGTCCCGAGCGACGCTAGCCACATACGCTGAACAAAACCGTGTCCCGTTCGTGCAGGATCCATCCAATTTCGACCGCAAACACCTGCGCAATCGAATTCGGCTGGACATTCTGCCGTCGATCATGAAGCGGCACCCCGAGTTTCCTAGCGAATTGCTCGCGCTCGCCCGCGAATCAGCTGACTGGCGTCGCAATCTCGACGACCTGTTGCCAAACATCGATGCCGCCGAGGAGCGTGACGGCGCGCTGCGGGTAAGTCGTTCCAGTCTCGCCGGCTATGACGCCGAATGCCTGCGGGTCCTCTGGCCCGCACTTGCCGCGCGGGCGCGCGTTGTAATGGATCGTCGGGGAACCCACCGTGCCGCCGAGTTTACTATTAAAGGAGCCACTGGAGGCGCAATTCAGCTCTCTGGAGGAGTAGAGATCGTCATGAGGCGCGACCACATGTTGCTGCGCCGGGCGCCCGCTCGCGGGCAGATGCGGTCGGCACAACCCGACGCGCTCGCATGACCAGCAGCGTCAAGTCCGTCGGCACGATAGCCGACCCGCGCCTCTCGGGAAGGGCAGTGAAGCGCGTTGCATTCGACGAGGATGCTATTGCGGAACGAGTCACCGAGCTCGGCAGAGAGATCACCGCCGCCTACCCTGACGGCGATCTTCTGGTGCTGGGCTTGCTCAAAGGAAGCTTCATCTTTCTCAGCGATCTGGTGCGGCAGATAACGCGGCCGTTGCAGGTCGATTTCCTGGTCGCTGCGAGTTACGGAGACGGAACGGTATCGAGCGGAACAGTCAATCTTGTTTACGACCCCGAGACTGAGCTGGAAGGCAAGGACATTCTTCTGGTCGAGGATATCGTTGATTCGGGGCGCACTTTGAATCGTCTCATGGCTATACTGAAGGAGCGCAAACCGCGATCGCTGGAGATCTGTGCGTTGCTTCACAAGCGGCTTGCTGAAGGGCTGAAATACGAGACTAAGTTCGTTGGTTTTGATGCGCCGAATGAGTTTCTGGTTGGATATGGGCTGGATCACGCGGAGAACTTCCGCCACTTGCCGTACATAGCGAGCTTGCAGTAATGCCGATACAAATGCCGAATAAAACACCCAAAAAGCCGACGAACTGGAGCAAGGTTTCCAAGCAGCTCTCGTTCTGGGTTTTTGTCATACTCGTGCCCGTGGCGATCATCCAGTTCTCGGGGAAGGGAGCAGACGCCGCGCCCGAGATCTCCTACACCCCGCAGTACGACGAGCAGCTGCAGAAGGGCAACATCGACAAGGTCACCATTCAGGGTGGCAAGCTCGTCACTGGTGAATTCAAGCAGAAGGTTCCCGTCAAGGGTCGCCTGGTGCAGAAGTTCAGGGTCATGCTGCCGATGGAGAATTCGGCCGACGAAGTAAAGCGTCTGACCGAGCACGGCGTGCAGATCCAGGCGGAAGAGCCGAGGGCATCGTTCACGACGATCCTGATCGGTCTGTTCCCTTATCTGCTGATCTTCGGAATCTGGTTCTTCCTCTTCCGTTCCATGCAAGCCGGCGGAGCAAAAGCGTTCAGCTTCGGGAAGTCGAAAGCGAAGCTCCTCACCGGCGACACTCCGAAAGTCACCTTTGACGATGTCGCCGGTGCCGACGAAGCGAAGGTCGAGCTCCAGGAGATTATTGAGTTCCTGAAGGATCCGCAGAAGTTCACCAAGCTCGGTGGACGCCTGCCTAAAGGTGCGCTGCTCGTCGGGCCTCCGGGAACCGGTAAGACGCTACTCGCGCGCGCCGTTGCCGGTGAAGCCGGTCGGCCGTTCTTCTCGATGTCGGGCTCCGACTTCGTCGAGATGTTCGTCGGCGTGGGGGCGAGCCGCGTCCGCGATCTGTTCGAGCAGGGCAAGGCACACGCGCCTTGCATCATCTTCATCGACGAAATCGACGCTGTCGGCCGTCACCGCGGCGCCGGACTCGGCGGTGGGCACGACGAGCGCGAGCAGACACTCAATCAGCTTCTGGTCGAGATGGACGGTTTCGAGTCCAACGATGGCGTGATCCTGATTGCGGCGACCAACCGTCCTGACGTTTTGGATCCCGCGCTGATGCGGCCGGGTCGGTTCGACCGGCAAATCGTCGTCGATTCACCAGATCTGCGCGGACGCGAGGGAATTCTGCGCGTGCACATCCGCAACAAGCCGATGGCCGAGGATGTGGACGTGATGCTGCTGGCGCGCGGAACTCCGGGAATGGCCGGGGCCGATCTCGCCAATCTCGTCAATGAAGGCGCGCTCCTCGCTGCCCGTCGCAACCACGACAAGGTCTACATGGCCGACCTCGAGGACGCGAAGGACAAGGTGATGATGGGTGCCGAGCGCAAGTCGATGGTGATGAAGGACGAGGAGCGGAAGCTCACGGCCTATCACGAGGGTGGTCATGCCATCTGCGCGATCAAGGTGAAGGGCAACGATCCTCTGCACAAAGTCACCATCGTGCCGCGCGGACGCACGCTTGGCGTGGCGTGGACGCTTCCAGAGGACGACCGCGTTTCGGTAACCCGCGAGCAGCTGGAGGCCAATCTGGTCAAAGCGTACGGGGGACGCGTCGCGGAGGAGCTAGTGTTCGGTCGCGATCGGGTTACGACCGGAGCGGCCAGCGACATCCAGCAGGCAACGGGTCTGGCGCGTCGCTACGTCTCGCAGTGGGGACTCTCCGACGAGATTGGGCCCGTGCTCGTCGGTGACAACGAGCAGGAGCTCTTCCTGGGCCGCGAGTTGCAGACGCGGCGCGAAGTCTCCGAGCGCACCGCGCAGCTCGTCGATTCCGAAGTGTCGCGGGTGATCAAGGAAGCGTATGTGCGCGCGACGCAAGTGCTCCAGGAAAACATGGAGCTCCTTCATACCGTCGCGGCGGCTCTTCTCGATCGCGAGACTCTCACTGGTGACGAGGTGGCTGCTCTGGCTCGGGGTGAAACGTTGCCGCCGCGACCCGTAAGCCCGCCGCCCACGGCTCCCGCACTTACGACCCCGGTGATGCACGCCAAGCCATCCAAGCCGCCTCTCTTCGGAGGACCGGAGGTAGCGCCGGCGTGAGCTTCGCCTGGCCGTCAAAGTCACAGCGGCCAACCATCTTCGGAATTCTGAACGTTACCCCCGACAGCTTCAGCGACGGGGGTAATTTCATTTCCACCGAGGCAGCAATTGCTCAGGCAGACCGGCTGATCAGCGAAGGCGCTGATGCGATCGATGTCGGCGGTGAATCGACGCGCCCCGGTGCGCAGCCAGTCCCCGCGCGCGAAGAGATGAAGCGCGTACTGCCTGTGGTTCGCGGCATTCGGTCACGCTGGAGCGACATCGTGATCTCGGTCGATACGGTGAAAGGAGAAGTGGCAAAAGCGGCGCTCGCCGAAGGTGCGTCGATCGTCAACGATGTGTCGGGAATGTCGCTCGATCCGGAGATGCCGCGCATCTGCGCCGAAGCGGGCTGCAACGTCGTCATCATGCATTCGCGTGGTACGGTCGCCGAGATGGCGAGTTACGACAAAGCCGTCTACGGTGACGATCCCGTCGGCGAAATAATCTCCGAGCTCGAGGAGAGCATTCAGACCGCTCAGCGTGCGGGAATCCATCCGGCGCGCATCGCAGTTGATCCTGGCATTGGCTTCTCAAAACGCACTGGCCATTCGCTGGCGGCGCTGGTTGAGCTGCGGAGAATCGTCGAGCTCGGTTATCCGGTTTTTGTCGGCGCCTCACGCAAGCGCGTGATCGCCGAGCTGATTCGTTACACGTCGGCTGATGCTGGATCTCTGGCAGGAACGACGCTCGCGCCTCAAACCATCTCGAATGACGATCGCGACATGGCGACGGTCGGCGTCAATGTCGTCGCGTTCTTCGCCGGCGCGCGAATATTCCGCGTCCATCGGGTCCGGCCCAATCGGCTCGCACTCGACGTGGCATGGGCTCTCACACCGGAGGAGTCCGAGCTCCTCGCGCAATAATCACGGCGGGGGTGGTGGGAAGGCGTCCTCGAGAATCACGGTGCGTCGCCCGAACCACCAGACGACCAGCCACGTCGCCACAATCTGAATCAGGATGAGCGTTGGCAGCAGGTTGTGGTGTTCCATGAACGGCACGAAGGCGTTGGCTCGCGGGAACATCAAGGGGATGTTGAGGATGTTGAAGATGATGATCCCGATCAACAGCGCTCTAGTTCCCCGAAAATATGCCCAGCACGCGATGCAGTAAACGAGCTCGACCAGAAAATCGAGGAGGGGATATCGCTGCAGATTCATTCCGAGGCGCGGTCCCCATTGTATGGGCAGCAGAGGAATGTTCGGCTCGTGGTGAATGATGTCGAGCACGATGTGAGACAGAATCCCGAGTGCGATCGCCGCCCCGACGTTGCTACGTCGTCCCGCCTTGCCAAATCCCCAGGCGATCGCCGCCAGCAGCACTCCCGTTCCGACGGAATGCGAGTACGGCAGAAAATCGAGATGGATCGCGTTGGGCGTGATCTGCGTGTGCTCGATTCCAAGATAAATGAAGAGGACCCACAGCAGCTCGACGAACTGGACTGCGATGAGAAGCGGCCACAAGCCGACTCGCGGGAATTTTCTTTTCAGAACGAGCGCTGTTGAGGCATGACTGATTGCGTACGTATTGCCTCCTGTCGAGTCGTTCGTGTAACCGGTGTGCCCGTCGGGCTCAACGGTCGGGCAACTACTGAGCCGCTAAATTAGTTTTTGAACGGTACACTTCTCCGAGGCGCTACCAATAAGACGGTTTCCTTCGCCGGGTTGGACGACCGCCGTACTTCTTCTGTTTGTTTACATGCTCACCCTTGCCCCTAGTGTGACGCTATGGGATTCGGGTGAGTTTCTCGCTGCCATTCATTCGCTTGGGATTCCACATCCCCCTGGCACTCCGCTCTACGTCATCATCGGCAAGGCGTGGAGCATGATGTTCGCCTCGATTTTCGGCTTTGCCCGGGCGATCAACCTTCTTTCCGCAGTCTGCACGGCGTTCGGCTGCGGAATTCTCACCAGCCTAATCGCGAATTGGACTGAGGACGGATTCGCGGCGACTGCAGCAGGTCTCACTGCAGGGTTGATGTCGACAGTTTGGCTCAATGCAACCGAGACCGAGGTCTATGCGGTCGCTTTCCTTTTCGGCTGCATGATCCTTTGGGCGGCTGACCGAGCCGGAAAAAACTCTGACGCGCGATGGGCGCTGCTCGCCGCCTACCTCGCGGGACTGGCGTGGACTCTACACCTGATCGCGCTTCTTGTCGTCCCAAGCGCGATTCTGCTCGTCTTCAGCACCGGCGACGGGTACTTCGCGGTTCCGGTTGGCAGACGCTACGTCGATGGCCGCCGGGAAGCGCACTCGTTTGCCAAGCTGTTGCGCGGGTCGGTCCTCGTCACGCTCGTCGGGATGACCTGCATTCTCTTTCTGGTGATCCGAGCGCGGCACGATCCCGCCATCAATCAGGGCAATCCTGCTTCATTCAGCGCCTTCATGGACGTGCTGCTGCGCCGTCAGTATGACGTCGCGCCGCTCTGGCCGCGGCGCGCTCCGTTTTATCTCCAGCTCGGCAACGTGTTCGAGTACGCGGATTGGCAGTTCGCCAAAGGACTCGCACCAGATGCGCCGCCGAGCTGGTGGAGGACGCCGATCACCGCTCTCTACGCGTTCGTTGGATTGTGCGGATTCGTGATGCACCGGGCTGCCGACCGACGCAGCTGGCGTGCGCTGGCGCTGTTGTTCCTGGTGTCGTTCGTCGGGGTGGTCGTCTATCTAAACCTGAAACCGGGACCTTCGTTTGGCGCTGGTGTGCTGCCATTGAGTACACCACACGAAGCGCGCGAGCGCGACTATTTCTTTTTCTGGGTCTTCGTCTGTTGGGGCTTATGGGCGGGGTATGGGGCGATCCGTCTCTCGCGGCTACTCGTCACACCCTTGAACCTGGTCGCGCTGCTGATGCCGTTCGCACCAGCTCTGCTCAATTGGACCGCTGTCGATCGCCGCACCGATCCGGTTGAAACGCGCGCGCGTATCGACGAGTCGGAGATGCTGTCGAAGGTTCCGCCGTCGGGAGTTTTCCTCGCGCTCGGCGACAACGACACCTATCCCCTGTGGTATCTGCAACAGGCTGAGGGGACGCGGCGGGACGTCACGGTCGTTACCCTGCCACTGCTACCGGCGAAGTGGTATCGCGCCGAGCTTGCCCGCCGGTACCAACTGCTCGACTCGAAGGCAGTCGACAATTGGCTGGGCCGCGATAGCACCGTAAAACTGATCACCAAGCGATCCTACGATCAGAACCGGCCCGTCATTCGCTCACCGTTTTTTGCGATGGATTCAACTGCGAAGAACTGAAGCGCGTTACCCGGCTACTGAATCCCGAAGGAATACGCCCCAGTCATACCGGCTGCGCTCGAGCGCGCTCTGATGACGTAGAATCCCGTCGACGCTGGGGTGAACGTCAGCCGTGCATTCTGCGTCGTTCCGTCGATGTTGTCATTCGACGCCAAGATAGTCGTAGACGCGCCGTCAAGAATCTCTAGATAAGAATCGACCGCGCTCGAGCTCATCGACGCAGTGATTGTTTGTCCGCCTGGGAGGAAGATCAGGTACTCGTCGGCGTAGATACCCGCTGTATTGCAGTCGGAAGTCTGCAGCGATTGCGCCGAGCTGATGCTAAGTACTACGAACACATCTTCACAGTTGGTTACTTCGGCCGTCGATGCGGCAGAAGTGAGCGTGTAGCTGCCAGTGGTGTCAGCGTCAAAAGAGTTGGCAGCGATTATGAACGTTCCGACCGGCAACAGCGCTTTGATCTGCGAATTCACATTGTTCGCCGAATTGATGTCGTCATTGATGGCGATCACGCTGCCCGTAGCTGTGAGCAACGCCAGATAGGTGTCGAACACGGACGACGTCTGGCTGAAGATGTAAGTGCCGGCGGTTGGAATACTCACCTTATAAAAATCGACGAAACTGCCGTCATTCAGCTTGCAGTCCGACTTCGAGAGCTGCCCGTCCGTTGTCGAGCCCAATGTGTGCACGGTCAGCACCCCGCATGGATCAGCGCCGTTGGCGGTGAATGTTACCGAGAAGCTGCCGGCGCTGGCGATGAGTGTGTTGATGCCCTCCGTCGGTCCTAGTGTCCAGCTCCCGACTGTTGCTATTCCGGAGGCATCGGAGGTGACGTGATCGCCGGTCACCGACCCACCGCCCGAGGCGACGGCGAAGGTGACGCGCACGCCGCTGATCGGGTTGCCGTTCGCGTCCCGCACCACCACCGACGGCAACTCCTCAACGGGCGCACCTGGCGCTGCCATCAGTGTCGTCGCTGAATTCGCCGAGAGACTCGCGACAAAGTCGTCGGGCCCCGAGGAATCCCTGCACGAGATCTGCAACGCGACAATTCCCGCGAGAGCAAGCTGAGGGGGGAGATCTCGCAGCAACTTCATTACTCGGCAATATCCGCCGGGGAACGCGCACGTCAAGGACGCATAAACGTAAAGGCCAGAGAAATGCCCGCGAGCGATCTCTCTGGCCTGGTGAGCGTCTCGTCCGATCTAGTATCGATAATGCTCGGGCTTGTACGGCCCCTCGACCGGAACGCCGAGGTAGTCCGCCTGCTCACGGGACAACTTGGTGAGCTTTACCCCAAGTTTGTCGAGATGAAGCCTGGCCACCTTTTCATCCAAGTGCTTGGGTAAGGTGTAGACTCTGCACTCGTATGCGTCGCAGTTCGTGTGCAGCTCGATCTGCGCCATTACCTGATTGGTAAAGCTCGCCGACATCACGAAGCTCGGGTGGCCAGTCGCGCACCCAAGGTTGAGCAAGCGCCCCTCGGCGAGAATCATCACGCTGTGTCCATCGGGGAAGACGTACTCGTCGTACTGCGGCTTGATCTGCACGCGCTTGATTCCTTTCACCTTCTTCAGGCCGGCCATGTCGATCTCGTTGTCGAAGTGGCCGATGTTGCCGACGATTGCTTTGTCCTTCATCTGAGCCATGTGCGCCGCAGTGATAATGCCGGTGTTGCCGGTAGCGGTGATGAAGATGTCTCCCGTCTTCACGACATCGTCGAGCGTGGTGACCTGATAGCCCTCCATTGCCGCCTGCAGTGCGCAGATCGGATCGATCTCTGTAATGACGACGCGCGCGCCCTGACCTTTGAGCGCCTGCGCACAACCCTTGCCGACATCGCCGTAGCCGCAGATCACCGCGACCTTGCCGGCTAGCATTACGTCGGATGCGCGCAGAATTCCGTCGGTGAGCGAATGGCGGCATCCGTAGAGATTGTCGAACTTCGACTTGGTCACGGAATCATTGACGTTGATGGCGGGGAAGAGAAGCGTACCAGCTTCCATCATCTGATAAAGCCGATGCACGCCGGTGGTCGTCTCTTCCGAGACGCCGCGCAGATCCTTCGACATTCGCGTCCATCGCTGCGGATCCTTCTTGAACTCGCGCCGCAGCAGATTCAGAATGACCCCGTATTCCTCCGGATCTTTGCTGGGGTCGAACTCAGGAACGCGTCCCGCCTTCTCGAACTCGACTCCCTTGTGGACGAGCAGTGTCGCGTCTCCTCCATCATCGAGGAGCAGATTCGGCCCTGACCCATCAGGCCACACCAGCGCCTGATCAGTGCACCACCAGTACTCCTCGAGGGTCTCGCCTTTCCAGGCGAACACAGGGGTGCCCTGCGGATCATTGATCGTCCCCTTTCTGCCGACGACGACTGCCGCCGCTGCGTGATCCTGTGTCGAAAAGATGTTGCACGACACCCAGCGGACAGCGGCGCCAAGCTGTGTCAGCGTCTCGATCAGGACCGCGGTCTGCACCGTCATGTGGAGTGACCCCATGATCTTCGCGCCGGCCAGCGGCTGTTTGCCTTTGTACTCCGCTCGCAATGCCATCAGGCCCGGCATCTCGTGCTCGGCGAGCCGTATCTCGTTGCGGCCGAATTCAGCAAGGGACAGATCCTTCACCTTGTAGGGTTCACGTCCCGCTTCAATGGCAGCTGCGAATAAGTTCATCGGTTCAGTAATAGTGCCCACTGTGTGCTCCATTTGAGTCTGCGTCGTTAGCTGGTCAAGCGGTTTTCATTAGCGGAACCGTGTCCGCTCTCTTGCGTCCACTGGTGCGTGCAGCCGCCGCGCTCCGTTTTCCGGACGCAGCGAACAGAATTGGACCTTTGGCTTCCGGATCAGGGGGAAGCGCGTTGTATCGGAAAGCTTGCAGCCCAGCCTCGTCCATCCAATTGCCGAGCGTCGTGCGATCGAAACCTTGCCAGAGATGTCCCATTGTCTGTCGCAGATCCTGTCTGTCGTGAGGCATCATGTCGAGCACCAGCAACCTTCCGCCCGGCTTGAGCACTCTCGCGGCCTCAGCGATTACTCGCGCCGGCTCGGCTACGTAGTGAAGCACCAGGAAAAGAAGCGCCACATCGGCTTCTGCATCGCCGATTGGTAATGATTCGAGCCGCCCGTTCCGGATGTCGACGTTTGCGACGCCATGCAATCGCTTTCTTGCCGCGGAGAGCATTGCGTTGGATTCATCGACGGCGATGACACGCTGTACGAAGGGGGCAAGCGATTGGGAGACCGCGCCAGTTCCGCAGCCGAGGTCGGCGACGGTCCAATTCTCGTCGAGCAGGCCGAGCAGAGCGACATCGGCACGGCGTCCGAATAACTCCAGACGCATGCGATCCCACTGTCCGGCGGAGGTGGAAAAGAACTGCTGTGAGCGCGTGCTGCGCTCGGCAAGCACCGCGTGGGTGCGCCGCGCATCGTGCTCGGCAGCGTTGGTGTGCACCACCTCGTCCCGCACGATGTGCCACAGACGGCGGGTGGCGGGGTCGAGGGACGACGATGCGAGCCGGTAATAGCGGCTGGTTGCTTCGGCGCGCGCCTCCACCCAGCCTTCGGCGCTCAGCATCTTCAAATGCCTGCTGATCGTGGACTGGGGTAGCTGAAGGATGGAAGTCAGCTCGTTCACGGTCAGCTCGTTACGCTCCAGGGCGAGCAGCAGCCTGCTCCTCGTCGGATCGGCGAGTGCTGTCATCTGTCCGAACAGGGCTGGCGCGCTCATAGGTTCCATCCGTTCATCCGGATTGAAGGTTATATCATTTTCTTGGGTAAGTCAATAGGCCCTGGCTGCGTTGCCCCAGGCCAGCAGCCGGGCTGATATTTCAGTATGGCTTCGACTGAGCGCGACCGCCCATCCGTGAATTTCGAGAAGAGCTTGCACCGCCTCGACGAGATCATGTCGGAGCTGGAGAGCGAGCAAATCGGTCTCGACGCCTCGCTGAAGCTGTTCGAGGAAGGAATCGACCTTCTGCGTGCAGCGTCGGCGGAGCTCGACAAGGCCGAAACCAGAGTGCAGCAACTGATCGAGCGGTCGGAGGGCGGCTTCGAGTTACGGGAGATGGACCTCTGACGCAGTGACCGATCGCTTCGAGGCTGATCGACAGAAAATCGAGGCTCGGCTCGACCAGGTATGCGAGTCTTACGTCGCTGGAATTCCGGGCGACGTTGCGGACGCCATTCGGTATGGACTGAAGAGTCCCGGCAAGAGACTGCGTCCGCTGCTGCTTCTCTATGCTTACCGTGCGGCGGGCGGGGCCGACGATGCGAGCCTCCTCGCGTGCGCGCCCGAGGTCGTTCACTCATACTCGCTGATGCACGATGACCTGCCCTGCATGGATGACGACGACATGCGGCGCGGCAGACCGACAGTCCACAAGGTCTATGGATTGAAAGTCGCCATCCTTGGCGGCATAGCCATGATCCCGCTTGCTGCGATGGTGGTGCGCAATGCAATTGGTGAGATGGGACTTCGTGCCGAGGTTGGAAGGGCGATTCTGGAGACCGTCTGGCGTGCCGGCGGATCACGCGGCATGATCGGCGGACAGGAGCGGGACCTGGCCGCGGAGGGATTGTCTCTGGCAATCGAGGAGCGTGAGGCGCTCCATTCAGCCAAGACGGGCGCGCTGATAGCAGGGTCGCTGAGAATGGGAGGGCTGGCGGCCAGCGCAACGGCAGGCCAGATGCAGGCACTCGACCGATTTGGCCGAGACATTGGACTCGCGTTCCAGATCATGGACGACGTACTCGACGTCACGTCGACGACGACCGCACTGGGCAAGACTACCGGTCGCGACGCCGTGCTCGGTAAGAGTACGTACCCGGCGCTGCTCGGCGTCGATGGCGCTCAGCGTCGCGCGCAAACTCTGATCGACGATGGCTTGGAGAGTCTGCGGAGCTGCGGATTGCTCACGCAGGAGTTGTCACAAGTTGCTAATTTCATTGTAACAAGGACGTCCTGATCCGCTCTTAAATGTCCATTCTCGACCGCATCCACTCCCCCGCGGACCTGAAGCCGATGACCCGCGACGAGCTGCGCGCCGTCTCGGAAGAGATGCGCGTGCGCCTGATCGAAATCTGCTCGCGGACCGGCGGTCATATTGGTGCCGGGCTCGGTGTCGTGGAGCTGACCGTCGCGCTGCACGCTGTCTTCGATACGCCGCGCGACCGAATCGTGTGGGATGTCGGCCACCAGGGCTATCCTCACAAGTTCCTCACTGGCCGGTCCGACCGACTCGAGACGCTGCGGCAGGAGAGCGGTCTGTCCGGATTTCTCAAACGATCGGAGAGCGAGTACGACACGTTTGGAGCGGGGCACGCAGGCACTGCGATCTCCGCTGGCTACGGGATGGCGGTCGCCCGCGACCTCAACGGACAGGACTTCAAGGTCGTCTCCATACTTGGCGATGGCGCGCTTACCTGCGGTCTGGCGTACGAGGGTCTCAACAATGCCGGAGCGTCGGAGCGCGATTTCATCGTCATTCTCAACGACAATGAGATGTCGATCGCGCCGAATGTCGGCGCGATGTCGAAGTACCTGACTTCGATTCAGCGCAATCCGCTTTACAACCGACTTCGCTCAGCCATCGGCAGCGTTGTTGATGCTGCGCCCGGTCCGCTGGCCGGCGTTGCGACGTTGGTGCGCAAATGGGAAGAGAGCATGAAATCCTTCCTCACGCCCGGCGTGCTGTTCGAGGAGCTGGGATTTCGCTACTTCGGTCCGATTGACGGACACGACATCGACGTGCTGATGGACACTCTAGGCGCGGTGAAAGACTTGAATGGACCGCGTTTGATCCACTGCATCACACAGAAAGGAAAAGGTTTTCCGGCCGGCGAGCACACCGAAAAATGGCACGCGCTTCCGCCCGGTCACGATCCGACGACGGGGAAGCAGCGAAAGGTTTCTGCGGCGAACACTGCTTACACGGCGGCGTTTGGTCAGGCCCTGGTCGATCTCGGCCTCGAGAATCCAAGGGTCGTTGCGATTACGGGGGCGATGCCCAGTGGCACCGGCACCGGAGCATTCGCCAAAGCGTACCCCGATCGGTTTTTCGATGTTGGCATCGCAGAGGGACACGCTGTCACGTTTGCGGCGGGGCTGGCGACCGAGGGAATCAGACCGGTGTGCGCGATTTATTCCACGTTCCTTCAGCGTGCCTACGATAACGTCATTCACGACGTGGCGATCCAGCATCTGCCGGTCGTGTTTGCGATGGATCGAGCCGGGCTCGTCGGCGAAGACGGACCAACCCACATGGGTCTGTACGACATCGCCTACATGCTGGCCGTTCCCGGAATGGTTGTGACGGCGCCGAAGAACGGGAAGGAGATGGTCGCACTCCTGCGCACGGGATTGTCCCATCAGAAAGGACCGTTCTGTCTCCGCTATCCGCGCGATGCCACCCCCGACATCGTGCCTCCGACATCGGAGATCGAGTCGGTTCCGCACGGCAGCTGGGAAATCCTGCGTCGCAGCACCAGTGCGGGTCGTGATCCAGAGGAGCCAATCGCCATTCTGGCTGTCGGTACGATGGTTCTTCCATCACTGGCCGCAGCGGACATTCTAAACGAGAGTGGACTGAGTGCGACGGTGGTGAACTGCCGGTACCTCAAGCCGTACGACGAGCGCGTGCTGGCTCAGATCGTCGCGGATCACCGGAACATTCTCGTGGTTGAAGAGGGAACCATCGTGAACGGCTTCGGATCATATATGACAGCCGTGATAGCAGCGATGGATCCCTCGGTGCGTGTCGCGACGCACGGCGTGCCGGACACATTCGTAGATCAGGCGCCGCGCGCGCGGCAGCTGTCCTTGGTCGGTCTTGATCCCAGTGGAATCGCGCAGCGCGCGAGTGAGGCGTTTGGGCTGGAGAGCTCGCGGGGCCCTCACCTTCGCGCAGTCTGATGCGGCTTGGTGTCATCGGGCATCAGGGATACGACGAGCTCCCGGACATCCTCCGCACGCTCTTTCGCGTCGCGCCTAAACTCGACATCGAGCCACTGCTCGAGCAGGGCTTGCACGAAGTCGCGGGGAAGGGGGCTCGCCTCGAGGACGCGGGTCAGATCGACGCGCTGGTAACGTTGGGCGGTGATGGGACGCTCCTGCGTGGCGCGCGATTTCTCGATGGCCGAGATATCCCGATTCTCGGCGTGAACCTCGGCAGACTGGGATTCTTGACCAGCTGCCAAGGTCAGGATTTCGAGCCGGCGCTGAAAAATCTCGCCGGAGGCGATTACGTCGCTCAGCCGAGGATGGCGTTGTCGGCGCGCGCAATCGATGCCGATGGTGAGACGCGCAAGCAGTGGAGAGCGCTCAACGATTTCGTCCTGCACAAGGGCGGTTTCGCGCGCGTCGTCCGTCTCAACGTGTTCGTCGACAGTGAGAGCATCGGCACCTACGCCGCGGACGGGGTGGTGATCTGCACGCCGACGGGATCCACTGCGTACAGTCTTTCAGCAGGCGGTCCAGTGGTGGTACCGACCGTAGAGTCGATCATAATTACTCCTGTTTCGCCCCACACCCTGGCAATCCGCTCGCTGGTCGTCCCCGCCGACGCGGAGGTGACGGTGGAAGCAAACGAGACTCCCACCGAGCTTCTGGTTACGGTGGATGGACAAGTCGGCACCAGCTTCGTGAAGGGTGAAAAGCTCAAGGTCAGAAAAGCGGACAACCCGGTTCGTATCGTGCGCTTTCCAGGTGCAACGTTCTTCGAGCGGATGAGAGTCAAACTAGGCTGGGGCGGACTCCCCGATTCCGATCAACCGTCCTGATGTTGACCGAGCTTCGCATTCGGAACTTCGCCATTATCGAGCAGGTCACGCTGCCGCTCGCACCGGGCTTCAACGTGCTTTCCGGAGAGACCGGCGCCGGAAAGTCGATTATCGTTGGTGCGCTCGGTTTGTTGCTCGGCGAGCGCGCCAGCGCCGATTTGATCCGTTCCGGTGCCGACAAGGCGACGGTGGAAGGTGTCTTCGACATTGGTCGGCTGAAGGAGATATCAGCACTCGCCGATGAGCGCGGGATCGAAATCGAGGACGACACACTCGTTCTCAAGCGCGAAATCGCAGCGAACGGACGCGGACGCGCCTGGATAAATGGAACGACCGTGACGGCTTCGGTACTCGCGGAGATCGGGCGGCAGCTCGTCAACCTTCACGGCCAGCACGACGCGCAGACGCTGCTGGACAGCGAATCACAGCGCCGCATCCTTGACGCCTTTGGCGGCGCGGAGCAGCAAGCCGACCGGGTACGCGGCGTTTACAAAGAGTTGTCGGAAATACGACGGGACATCGCAAATCTCTCGTCTCGTCGGGCCGAAGCGGAAAAGCGCGCGGACTATCTGCGGCACGTTGCCAAGGAAATCGAGGATTCACGGCTTTCGCCCGGGGAAGACGTGAAGCTCGAGGACGAGGCGCGAGTCCTCGAGAACGCCGACGAGCTTCGCACGCTGGCCAACACGTTGAACGAGCTGCTGTCCGGGGAGGAAGCGAGCGTACTCAGCCAGCTTGGCGCGGCGCAGCGTCCGTTGTCATCGATAGAGCGGATCGATCCGTCGGCGGCGCGGATGCAGGAGCTTTTCGATTCGGGGTTTTACGCGCTGCAGGAGCTGGCGCGCAGCGTCGAGGACTACGCCGGCTCTGTGGAGCTCGATCCGGCGCGGTTGGAAGAAGTCCGTCGTCGTCGTGATCGACTATTCGGTCTGCTGAAGAAATACGGCCCGACGCTGCAGGATGTGATCGCGGCAGGAACTTCAGCGCGTGGCGAGCTGGATCTAATCGACACCGCCCAGTTCGATCTCGCCAATCTGACTGCGCGCGAAGCGGACGCTCGCCGTCGACTCCTGGGTGACGCGGAGAAGCTGTCGGATATGCGCCTCTCGGCGGCGAAGAAGCTGGCCAAGGCCGTCGATGCACTGCTCCCACCATTGGGGATGCCTGACGGTCGATTCTTGGTCACACTGACGGCGCGTGACGAGCCGACGGCGGAAGGCGCCGAGGACGTCGAGTTCCGTGTCACGCTCAACGTGGGGCACGAGGACCGGCCCCTGGCAAGGGTGGCGTCGGGCGGCGAATTGTCACGTGTGATGCTCGCCCTAAAGACGATTCTGGCGCGTGTCGATCAGGTGCCCACTCTCATCTTCGACGAAGTAGATGCTGGAATCGGAGGCCGCGTTGGGCTGCAGGTCGGCGACACGCTGCGGCGGGTTGCCAAAGAGCACCAGGTTTTCGCGATCTCGCACCTGCCACAGATAGCCGCGCGGGCACACCATCACATCGTGGTAGCCAAGGGTGCCAGAGGGGGCGTGACGACCGCCGACATCACGGTGCTGGAGGGCAACAACCGAGTAAACGAGATTGCGCGGATGCTGGGCGGAGATCCAGAGAGCAGAGTCAGCCGCGCGCACGCCAAAGAGCTTCTCGAGAGTGCGGGGGCACCTGGGTAGTCCGAAGTATGAAGGGATTGAGGGTTGCGGACTGACTTGTAGTCCGGAGTTCGGACTAAGTGAGGACTAGGACGTAGTGAGGACTGCGGACTGCCTAAGTCAGCGCGCAAAATATCGGGCAGCTCACACCTTCGGCCGGATTTGCTTACCTCGCTCTCTCGGGATAATTGCCAGAAGTAGTCGACGGATCTCTTCCAACTTGTTGAGCCTCTCGCGGGCGATTTCTCCGAGAATCGGTTTTGCCGAGTGGTACCAGATCATGCTTTCTCGAACTGATCCCAACGCATACTCGAAAATTCGCGCCCGATCCTTCCCGGAGCTCCGGGAGTAGCCTTCGCCAAGATTGGCAGCAATTGAGACGATAGCGGCGTAGAGTTGACCCGAGCACTTCTCGGTCACCTGGTTGGTGGTCAGCTTGTTGGCATCATCCCAGACCACCTCTAATAATGCACGCGCGAGGGAATAGGCACGCATTCGCGCGAGTGGGTCATTGCCACTTTGCTCGGAGATCTCGGGCACGTAATGGGTCATTGCCGAGAATGCCGAGTCTCAATCGCTATCAGGACACCACCCGCTTCCGTACGTAGGCTTTTGGTCCCGACTGCTAGCTGGCAGTTCTAGTCCGGACTCCTGACTACGTCCTAGTCCTCAATTAGTCCGAACTCCGGACTGAAAGTTGGTCCTCTCCCCTCAATCCGCAGTAAAAAAAGGCGAGCAGATCTGCTCGTCCTTCATCTACGAACTACTGGATCACTTCCCGCCGAAAATCCTGGCGTACAGTCTCAACTGAATCTGGTCCGTAAAGAATTTCGGCTGATTGCCGCCTGAGCCTCCCATCGTCTGCCAATGCAGGTAGGTCACCTCGAAAGGAACCTTCGCTTTCCCCTGCTCGAAGGCGTACAAGTTAGAGAATGAGAGTCCGCCGCCGAACCGGTGCTCGGTCTGCTCAGTCTCGAGATCGAGTGTCGAGGCGTCGATGGTGATATCGGCGAAGCCCGTCGTCGCGGCGGGAATGGTGAAAGTTCCCGTATAGTGATCCTGCTGCTTGTGCCGGTACATGTACCAGGCGGAGACGGCGAGGAAATCGTTGACCACGATGCGTGGCGCGGTCTCAAATTCGAACGCGCTGCCGAGCTGTCGATCGACGGATTGCCGGCGGTAGTACGGAGCCAGCTCCTCGTTCGGCAGATCGAGAATGCGCATCGTCTGCTTGTCGGAGAACGGCTTGTTGAAGCGGACGATGAAGGATTCCCAGAAGTGACTGCCGACGAGCAGATCGCTGAACAATCTCCCTTCGACTGCGGTTGCTCCGCGACCCGTGCCAAGATCGATGAAGTTGTCAGGCGATTCTACCTGCCCGCTCGGCAGGCGCAGGATTCCTCCAATCGCGGCGCGGAAGTTCAGTCCATGCGGGGACATTCTCGCTTCGGTGCTGGCGCCAAAGGAATCGAATACCGAGAACTTGCCGCCGATGTCGATGTCGCCGACGTGCGAGCGGCTGACAGACTGCAGCGGATCCGCCTGAATGCCGAACGCTGGATTCGTCAGGATCGTTTGTGCGTCACGGACACTGAGACGCGTCTGCGCCGGGAACGGCCCGGTCGTGGTGGCCGCGATGCTGGTGACACCGAACTGCTGATACAATGCTCTGAACGCAGCGACACGCGCCTCGATCGCCAGTTGTGCGTCGGTCCCGACGATCGGGACGAATGGCGATGTGGTATAGATCTGATTGACGCCGGCGGCAAAAGCGCGCGAGTTGTTGACCAGCGCCTGGGCATTACCCCTGTTCGCGTTCAACGCTGGACACTGCGGCGACGCGTTCGGGTTCGCGGCGCACGCATCGAGTGATGCTTGCAGGGTATTCGCCGCGGTGGTGAACTGTGAGTTCATCGTGGCGTTCTGCGTCTGTGCCGCTGTGACACTCAGCGCAGGATTGAATCCGAGATTGCCGTTGGTGCCCGACGTGTTGACGTTGAAAAACGCGGACGTCTGGGTGTGGACGTAAGGAATCTGAATGCCGACCGAGAAGCGCTTGGAGAGCCCGGCTTCAAAAACGAAAGGGAATGCCGCGACATGATCGCGGAGATTGACGACGGTATTTCCGAGCGTCGCGTACCAGGTGGCATTGCCGGTAAGCTGCTGAAGTCCTGCCTGGAGGCTGCCGAGATTCGGGAACTGCTTTACGCCAATAGTGTCGAGCGTGAAATCGACGCCGAGCGGCTCGAGAGCGCCGTCCGGGCGGCCCGGCGTGTCCTTGCCGTAGCGCTCGTTGAACCAGGTCCACTGTCCGAGAGTACGAAAGCGAAAGACGCCTCGGGGAAGCACCAGAGCATCGTCTCCTACACCGAGCACGCGCTGGGCGCCGGCGGGATTGGCGAAAACGGCGAGGATTGCCAATGCTACTGTGGAAACGCTGACCAAAGGACGGCGCATAGACTCTCCGCAGGAGTGTGATTGAGCAAGAGGGGCGTTCGTCTGAGTGGGGGACGTCCGCCGGCGGGGAGACGTTATCATTGCGCGCGACGTTTTGTCAACTTGGAGTTGCCACACGCGCAAGCAGCTTTTTGCGCCGCTTGTACGGTCCGTTTTGCGCCGGTAGCTTTGTCATTGTTTGCGGGAATAGCTCAGTTGGTAGAGCACAACCTTGCCAAGGTTGGGGTCGCGGGTTCGAGTCCCGTTTCCCGCTTTCGTTCTTCTCGGGCCCAGTGTCGCTCTGTCCGCTGGCTCGTCGTTCTCCGCTCGGGTGGCGAAACCGGTAGACGCGAGGGACTTAAAATCCCTTGGGACAAACTCCCATGCGGGTTCGATCCCCGCCCCGAGCATCGAGTGGGACCGTCGCAGCCCACGAGGCTGTCAGTGAAAGTTCACAATTCACCGGACGCATCATGAGCGCAGCGACAGCGATGAAATTCGCGCCGCGAAGAATCGAGCGCGTCCTGCTGATCGTGAATCCCGCCTCGCGTCGCGCGGATCGAATCCGTCGCAAAGCGCTCAAGGCGTTCGAAGTCGCGGAAGTGGAATGCGACGTGATGCCGACGGAATCGCCCGGTCACGCCACCACGCTCGCCAAAAACCACGCTCACAAGTACGACGCGGTTTTCACGCTCGGAGGCGACGGAACGTTGATGGAAGTTCTGAGCGCCCTCGCCCATCAGGGACCGCCAGTAGGTGTCCTCGCCGGCGGTACCGCCAACGTCGTCGCTCGCACTCTGCGCATTCCACTCAATCCGACGCGAGCGATTCCGCTGCTCCTCAATGGCGACGAAGCAACTCTCGATCTCGGCCGGCTGGGAGATGGTCGTCGCTTTGCCATCGGCGTCGGCGTTGGTCTCGATGCAACGATGATGTCCGAAGCGCCCGCCAGACTCAAGAAGCGCTTCGGCTTCATGGCCTACGTCATCGGCGGCTACAAGGCTGTCATCCGCAACAAGAAATTCAACCTTAGACTCTCTGTCGATGGGACGGCGTACAGCATGACAGCCTCGGCAGTTCTCATCGCCAATTTCGGCGCCGTACTGAACGACCTCGTTTCGTTCGGCGATGGGATCGTCCAGGACGATGGTCTCCTCAACGCCTGCGTCTTCTCGCCGGACAGTCTGCGGGACTCCCTCAGGATCTTGTGGCGGATGATTCGCAAGGACTTCGGCGACGATCGGTGCCTCTTTTACAAGTCTGGACGGGACTTCCGCGTGGAAACGCTGCCCCAAATGCCGGCCCAGGCCGACGGCGAGCTTCTCGCCGGTACGCCTCTTACCGTCAGGGTCGATCCGCTCGCCGGCCGCTTGCTTATTCCGAAGCGGAATTAGGCACCGCGGCACCGCGGCAAGACTGGAGCGTTGACTGTCACAGCTTGAACGCCAGCAACAAAAAAAGGGCGAGCGCGAAGCTCGCCCTTTTTCTTTCTCCTCGTTGATTCAGAAGGGCAGCTCTTCCTCGCTTCCTACGAGGACCGAGTTAGAGTCAACCGGCTTCTTCTCGTCCTTGGCAGCGGCATCGGTGGCCGTCGCTGGCTTTGGTGGCCAGATCACGCCGTCGCAAGAGCGATTCTGACACTTATAGTCGGGAGCCCTTGGGTTGCGCTTGGTGAGGCGATTGTCCCACATCCGACCGCCGCACTTGGGGCAGCTCACGATTTCCATATCAGTGAGAATCGAAGCCGGTGCTGGCGAAGCGATCGCGCCATTGGTGCTGTTTTGCGTGATGGCGTTGGCTCCCAGCTTGCCATACCGGCGCACATACACCGCCTGCGGATCCTCCACCGGCTTCGCGTATTTTCCGTCGCCGTCCATCTCGACCCAATTCTGCTCATACGCGTAAAGCTCGTTGGCGACGCCGAAGCGCACTGCTGCTCGCTTGAACGCGTCGGTCGAGGCCTGTTTGTAGTCGCGGCCCGTACCCACGTCCTCGCGTATGACTCCCAGTATCTGAAGTCGCGCCTTGAACGAGCACTGCGCTCCGTCGGCGTCGTCGGTGGGAATCACCGGCAACAGCTCCAGCGTCAGATCCCATTCGCCCGGGACCACGGCATCGAGCCGTTCTCTTACTGTATTCGCCTCAATGTAGGCGACGAACCGCGCGAAATACTTTCCATCGCGCGCTATGACCTTGCCGTCCTGTCTCCAGGAAATCGCACCAGCTGGAACCGGCGCGGAAAGTTTAGACCAGACGTCGGTCTTCTCAATGTAGGCATCCTGTCTTGCAATCATGCTCTCATCCATCCGTTGTTAGTCGCTAAGTCCTGCGTCTCGTGAATTTTTGCACGTCACTTACCGCACTGCACTGTTTGCCGTGCTCGCAATACCAGCCGTGCCGGTCGAAGAAAACAAGGTGGTGGATTTTTGACCGATCGAGCGTCTCTTCCACTCGGTAGAGTGCGGTCACGGAAGTACCCTTGCCGCACATTTCGATTGGGTCCATCGGGCGAATACGGACCGTTCTCGCCAACCCTGTCTTCTGCTTCCGCCTACCGTTGAGGTTCCTCCTTAATGGTGGCAATGTAAGCTCCTGCCTTACCGTAACTTATGCGCCGAGGCTTCGGCACATATTCGGGTACTCCAAACTAGCCCCTTTGTTCCCCAGGCGCAAGACGTTTCGGGGCACAAGTTTCGCTTCTTCCACTCCGAAAAACACAACGACGCCGGAGACATCTATGGACCGGGGAAGCGATTTTCTTAGGTCACAGGTCAACAACGCTGTGATGCAGCACGGAGCGTTTGTGCACGCGCTCGAGGAGCATGAGGGGCAGGCAGATGACTCACGTTTCAGGGATCTCTGCTCGCGGCACATCCCACACATGCGCGACCACCAGCGAATGTTGGAAGAGTATCAATCGCAGCTGGGCGGCGATTCGGGCGTGGTGAAGAAAGTGATCGGCTCGGCGACGGGAATGGCTCGCGATCTCGCTGATGCCGCCCGCGAAAGCGATTTCCTTCGCCTCGTCGGCGACATCGTCATGGCACGCCAATCGGAGGACACCTTCAAGACTTTTCGCGAGGCGGGCAAGATGATGGATAACAGAACCCTCCAGGAGATTGGCGAGATCGGCGAGCGACATCACGACTCTTACGTGAAGGAAGCGAACAGGTTGGTCCAGCACATGTTCGTGGAGCACGTGCAGGGGATTGACGGCAGAACCCGCCCGCGCGTTGAAGCTCGGCTGGACAGGTAACTCACCTTGACTCGGAGCTCGATGAGACTGTCTGGTGATTCGCTCCTTTAACACCCCGCGTGTGCACAGCCGGGGCGAGCGCAAATTTGCATGGGCTGTCATTTCTGTGGCCGCGATAATGGCGACTGGCGGCTGCCACCACGGGGTGTCGCTGCAGGAACTTCCCGCCGACCAGATCGAGACGACGCTGTTTTTCATTGGCGATGCCGGTGAGCCGGATCCTCGTCAGGTTGGCGCGCCTCTCGATTCGTTGACTGTACAGGCCACCGTCGCGCCTGAACGAACAATTGTCGTGTTCCTCGGCGACAACGTTTATCCGGGGGGAATTCCCGCTGAGGGTGCCGCGGAGTGGGCGGATGCTCGTCGCAGACTCGAGGCCCAGGTCAAAGCAATTCCTCCCGGCGCGCGCGGCATCTTCTTACCAGGTAACCACGACTGGGCTGACGAAACTGCTTTCGGCCTCTACTCGATTCGATTGCAGGAGCGCATGATCGCCAGCCTCGCACAAGGCCGGAACGTGCGCCTCATTCCTGGAAATGGCTGTCCTGGCCCAGTGCCAGTCGATATCGGACGACTCCGACTCATCGCAATCGATACTCAATGGTGGCTACACTCCTACATCGTTCGGGATAGCAGCTCTCGCTGCGAAGGTTCCACGGTGGGAGCCGTGACTGCCGCGCTGAGGAGCGAAGTCCGTCCGACAGGCGAGGGTCGTGTCGTGCTCGTCGCCGCTCATCACCCACTGATGACGGGCGGCGCTCACGGGGGCTATTGTGGTGTGACAGGCCCATATCGCCGCTTCGGCGGAGCAAGCCAGGACATCCTCTCCTCGGCGAATCGGACGATGCGTGACTCCATCCGCAGCGCATTCTCCGACCATCCTCCGCTCGCCTACGTCGCTGGCCACGATCACAACCTGCAGGTACTGCGTGGAGGACGGAATGTGAACTATATCCTCGTCAGCGGCGCGGGCTCACCCGGTAAGACCGAGTGCGCCGTGAGGATGCGAGAGAGCTATTACGTCACCCAGCATCGCGCCGGGTTCATGCGCATCGACATCCTGAAGGGCAAAGGCGTGCTGTTGCGCGTATTTCGCTATCCCGCGACGAAACACGGCGCGCTCGCTTATACGCGCTGGCTGGAGCTACGGTGATCGCCGCACGCTTGCTGCTCGTACCTGCACTCGCCGCGCCCTGTCTCCTGCGCGCGCAAGTGGCGCAACCATTACCGGTCGCGACCGAGGAGGCGACGCCGATCGGAGCGATCCCCCCGATGCCGTTGCCAATGCCGGCGAGTCGCGATCAAAACTATTGGGGTTTTCGATTCCAGTACGGCCAGAGGAACGAGCGTGGCGGGCCCGAGGATCTGTTCGCAGTCGCGGCTGGTGTCGATTACCAGCTTCGTGGTGGGTCCATATTCGGTCTCACGGGTGGGTATCAGGGACGACGGAATTGCCAAACGACGAGCAGTTGCGGCCACGCGCTGTTCGGCGCACGGGGACGCTTCAATCTGTTCACCGGCGGTCCGACGGTTGCCTCGATCATCGGCGACGAATCAGCCACCAGCACGATCGGTACGGAGTTGGGCTTCGGGTACGCGCCCAGAGTTGCGCCGGGCGTGAACGCCTGCACCATCGACGTGGGCGTCCCCTTCTCGGTTGCCATGATGCAGTCGGTTCGCATTGTCACCTTCGTCACTCCGGGCCTGGTCTGGGATGTCGATTGTTCGGCAGAGGAGACCTCGAGTGACCGGAGTGCCTTTCTGGGATTCGGTTTTGGACTTCAACAACTCTTCGTGCGCGGCCTCGACGTGAACTTCGGTGCGCAACGGATTTTCCGCGGCACCACCGGGCTTCAATTCGGCATTAGTGTGAGTTGGGTGAGGCTGCCGTGATCGGTCCACTGGCGATGAGCCTTGCGGGGGTTCAGTGACGATGAGGCCGCCCGTTATATCTGCCGTCTCAAGCAAAAGATCGCCGAAGGTCTTACGCTCGACGGGTACTGAAGCACGAGTGTCGCAGCAGTTTGTCGCCCTGACACCATGCCCGTGCCGCGCTAACTTCCGGGCATGACTGATGTGGTATCACTCGCTGCGGAGCTGCTGGCAATTCAGTCGACTACGGGATCTGAAGCCGGTGTAGTCGATTTTGTTTCTCGCTGGCTGGTCGCGCGCGGCTGGAATGTGACGCTGCAGGAGGTGAGTCGAGGACGCGCCAATATCTGGGGCTCGCGCTCGGGCAACGATGGCGGCGTCACTTTCTCCACGCATCTCGACACCGTGCCTCCGTTCGTACCGCCGCGGCTCGAAGGCACCCGACTTTTTGGACGCGGTTCATCGGATGCCAAAGGCATCGCTGCCTCGATGATGGTTGCCGCCGACAAGCTGGTGAGCGACGGCGAAAAGCGGGTCAATGTCCTTTTCGTTGTCGGCGAAGAGAAAGGCTCGGACGGGGCACGTGCTGCAAACAACCTGAATGCGCGCAGTCGCTATCTGATCAACGGCGAGCCGACGGAGAGCAAGCTTGCCAGCGGCGCGAAGGGCTCGCTGCGGGCAACCATTCGTACGCGGGGACGCGAGGCACATTCCGCGTATCCGCATCTCGGCAAATCAGCTATCGAGCCGCTGTTGGAATTGTTGCCGACGCTGCGCAAGCTTCCGCTGCCCAAGGATCCGGTACTCGGCGAAACGACCGTCAACATCGGGACCATCAAGGGCGGTACCGAGGCGAACATCATCCCCTCGCACGCAGAAGCGGAGATCATGTTCCGTTTGGTGAGCGACGTCGAGCCAATCAAGAAAATGGTGCTCGAGTGGGCAAGGGGCCACGCTGATGTGGAATTCGGCTCTTACATTCCCGCGCAGCGCTTCGCAACAGTGCCCGGATTCGAGACTGAGCCGGTCGCGTATACGTCAGACATTCCGCTGCTGTCGAATTGGGGCGAGCCACTGCTCTTCGGTCCTGGATCGATCCACGTAGCGCACACACCGGACGAGTACATCGAGGTCGACGAGCTGCGTCAAAGCGTTGACACTTACGAACAACTCGCCAAAACACTTCTGGCACGATGACCACGCCGCCCCTTCCCGGAAAAAGAAAGGCCAAATGGCCCGTTGCCGTCCTTGGTGCGACAGGCGCCGTCGGACAGATGTTCGTGCGCCTTTTGTCGGATCATCCCTGGTTTGAGATCACCGACCTCGGTGCCTCGGAGCGCTCTGCCGGCAAGAAGTACGGCGAGGCAACGCGCTGGCTGGAGGGTGCTCTGCCGCCGGCGTCTATTCTGAATCGTCGCGTTATTGCCTGCGACCCGGGCGTCGTCAGCGCTCCGATCGTGTTCTCTGCTCTCGATGCGGTGGTAGCCGGTGAAGTGGAGATGGCGTTTGCCAAGGCGGGCAAATTCGTTCTCAGCAACGCCAAGAATTTCCGGATGGATCCGGACGTGCCGCTGGTGATTCCGGAGGTGAACGGCGATCACCTCGCGCTTATCACGTGTCAGCGCCAACACCGCGGCTGGAATGGAGCGATCGTCACCAACGCGAACTGCTCGGCAACGGTCGCAGCGGTTGCACTGGCGCCGCTTCACCAGAAATTCGGCATCAAGCAGCTGTTCCTGTCCACGATGCAGGCCGTTTCGGGCGCAGGTTATCCCGGCGTTCCATCTCTCGACATCCTGGGGAACGTGATCCCGTACATCGCCGACGAGGAGCCGAAACTCGAGCGAGAAGTGCTCAAGATTCTGGGCAGGTACGAAGACGGAGAAGTAACGAGCGCAACGTTCAAGGTCAGCGCGCACACCAATCGTGTGCCTGTCGAGCACGGCCACACGATCTGCATGACGATCGGATTCGAGGAGAAGCCGAGTCCGGAAGAGGCAATCGAAACCATGAAGTCATGGAACGGCCTGGCCTCCACGATCGGTTTACCGAGCAGACCCGAGCATCCGCTGGTGGTGAGTGACGCGGTCGATCGCCCGCAGCCGAAGCGGGATGTCAATGCCGGCGACGGGATGACGGTCACGGTGGGGCGCGTGCGGCGGGACGCCGTGCTCGATCTGCGAATGGTAGCCCTTGGCCACAATACGGTACGTGGTGCGGCCGGTGGATCCGTGCTGAACGCCGAGCTGCTCGCCAGCACCGGCGGTCTCGACTCCACGTGATCGTCGTAAAGTTTGGTGGCACCTCGGTTGGCGACGCGGAGGCAATCGAACGTGCAGCCAGCATCGTAAAGGGAAGACTCGACAGACAACCTGCTGTGGTCGTTTCGGCATTGGGCGGTGCTACCAATTCTCTACTGGCGATTGGCGAGCAGTCGGCGAAGGGCCATTTGATCGGAGCGCTGCGCGGAGTCGAGACGCTGCGCGATCGCCACTTTCAGCAGTGCGAGAAACTCCTCGGCACTTCGGACGAAGCGTCTGAAGTCGCGGCCGAGATGAGTGCGACCTTCGACGAGCTAGCTAGCCTGGCAGAGGCTCTCTCGGTGCTCGGTCATGCGACGCCACGGAGCCTCGACGCGATTGCCGCATTCGGTGAGCAGCTCTCCTCGCACCTGGTCGCCGCATTTTTCAAGCTGCGCGGCATACCTGCCGAGCATCTGGACGCGCGCGACGTCTTCGTCACCGACGATAATTTCATGAGCGCGGAGCCGCAGACCGATGCGATCGCCGACGCAGCGCGAGATCTCGTCCTGCCGCTGCTTCAGGAGCGGAAAGTACCGGTACTCGGAGGTTTCATCGGGCGCACCACGAATGGCATTACGACAACGCTCGGCCGCGGAGGATCCGATTACAGCGCGTCGCTACTCGGTGCCGCGCTGCACGCGGAGGCGATCGAGATCTGGACCGACGTCGACGGGATGCTGACGGCAGATCCGCGTGTCGTAAGGGGATCGAAGCTAATCGAGCAGATTCGCTTCGATGAGGCATCCGAGCTCGCCACCTTCGGGGCGAAAGTGCTCCATCCGAACACGATCGCCCCCGCCGTTCGCCTAGGCATACCCGTCTTCATTTACAACTCGCGCAATCCGGCGGGGTCGGGGACGAGAATTACCTTTGACGCTCCTCGCCGTGCAGTGAGCGCAATCGCCGGCAAGAAGGGTATCACGCTGGTCAAAGTTGGTGCAGCAAAAATGTTGTTCGCGCGCGGCTTTCTGCGCCGCGTGTTCGAGATCTTCGAGAAGAACGGCATCTCGGTGGATGTCGTCGCAACCTCCGAGGTTTCGGTTTCTGTCACCGTAGACGATGATTCGGGACTAGAGTCGCTGGTGGTCGATCTGTCGGCGTTGGGCGACGTCTCGGTAGAAAGAGATCGCGCGATTGTCGCTGTCGTAGGCGCAGCGATCAGCGAGGACAGTGCCGCAATGGGCCGGG
Source organism: Gemmatimonadaceae bacterium (assembly GCA_036506035.1). Lineage (GTDB taxonomy): Bacteria > Gemmatimonadota > Gemmatimonadetes > Gemmatimonadales > Gemmatimonadaceae > UBA4720. The sequence continues at coordinate 40,086 of DASXSL010000044.1, forward strand.
CGATTGGCGCCCTGGACGGAATCAGAGTACACATGATGTCACTCAGCGCCACTGGAATTAACCTGACCGTAATTGTCGACGGTGATCAGTTGAATCCAGCGATGGAGCGTCTGCACGACGCGTTTTTCGGGCGAGCGAAGAAATGACCAATCACAGCCTCGCCATAATCGGCGACGGCAAAATGGGACAGGCGATTCGCCAACTCGCGCTCGAAAGGGGTTGGCGCGTCACAGCGGTAGTCGGCGAGCGCGAGAGCGCTGATGGAGTAGGCATCAGCAGAGTCTCGCTCGGCGAGCCCGACGTCGCCGTCGAATTCACGCAACCGGGCGCGGCGGTGGCGAATGTGACCGCGTGTCTTCGTGAAAAGGTGCCGGTTGTCGTCGGGACGACCGGCTGGTACGACGCGCTGCCGGAGGTCACTCGCATCGCGACGGAGACCGGTACAGCTCTGCTCTGGTCTCCCAATTTCTCACTTGGCGTGAACGTGCTCATCGAGCTGGCGCGGTATGCGGGCAAGTTGATGAGCACGCTGGAAGACTTCGACGCTCATATCGTCGAGACCCATCACTCAAAAAAGAAAGACGCACCTTCGGGCACCGCGATCGCCATCGCCAAGGCGGCAAGCGATGCACTGGAGCGGCCGATTCCAGCGACCAGCGTGCGGACCGGATCAGTCCCCGGCACCCATGAGCTGATTTTCGATGGCAGCTTCGAGCAACTCTCGCTCACTCACATGGCTCGTGATCGTCGGGTGTTCGCGGAGGGTGCTCTAAAGGCCGCGGATTGGCTGGTTGGGAAAAGAGGGGTTTTCACGATGCGTGATGTGCTGGAGCTGCCCGCCCGCGGCTAGCAGCTCCAGCCTGAAACCTGCTGTCGGACGCTTCGTAGGATTTGATATGTTGAGACATCGAGCTTTCCTGATCTTTCCCGCTGTGGCGGCGGTTCTGGTAGGGTGCCGGGGATCCGGTTCAGATCCGGTGCCGGCGAGCCTGCCAGGTTCCTACGTTTACGCCGGCCAAGGCTCGACGTTCAACCATCCGTGGCAATTCTCAGCGCGCCTCGATCTTACTCCCGATCGACGCTACACACTCACCCTCGACAAAACCATCGAGGGTAAGAAAGATCCGACCGAGACGAACGTAGGAAGCTTTAGGGTTTCCGGTGACCACATTCTGCTGCGCGAGGATGCCGGCCTGCCGGACAAGTCGCATGACATGCACAAGCTTCGCTTCAAGTCGGATTCGCTGATAGCCGAAGTGGGCTGGACCGCCGAATTGTTCATCAAGGGAATCGGCGCGCCAAATATCGTCTTCGTGAAGCAGCGGCGCGGATAGCCGCACCCAACCCGAACTGTCGGCCGGCGAAGAAGGCCGTCGGCCGGCGAAGAAGGCGGAACGGTGCCTCGCTCTTCGCAGCGAAAGCCGGATACATTTAACAAATGAACTCGCAGCGGCTCACGGGCTGTGGAACCGCGCTCGTCACTCCATTCACCAAATCCGGCGAGATCGACGAGCGTTCGCTGCGATCGTTTGTCGACTGGCAAATCGCGAGCGGCGTCCACTTCGTCGTTCCTTGTGGCTCGACGGGTGAAGCTGCCACGATGACGGTGGCGGAGCACCGTCGAGTAGTCGAGATCACAGTCGAGCAAACGGCCGGCCGTGTGCCGGTCGTCGCCGGTGCTGCATCGAACGACACCAAGAAAGCGATCGCTCTCTCGCGCGAGATGGAATCTGCCGGCGCGACACATCTGCTACACGCATCGCCGATGTACAACAAACCGCCGCAGCGCGGAATCGTCGCTCACTTCAGGGCGATTGCCGATGCGGTGACGACCCCGATCGTCATCTACAACGTGCCCGGTCGCACCGCCAGCAACATCGAGGCGGCAACTACTCTCGAGCTGGCCGAGCACGACAACATTGTCGCCGTAAAGGAAGCATCGGGGAACCTGACGCAAATCGGAGAGATCATCCGTCATCGCCCCGCACGGTTCTCGGTTCTGTCGGGTGACGATCCGCTGACTCTTCAGGTGATGGCCGACGGCGGTGACGGCATCATATCGGTGACGTCGAACGCCGCGCCGCAGCTCGTCTCGCGACTGACGGAGCTGGCTGCCGCGGGGAATTTTGCAGCGGCCCGCGACATCCATCACCAGCTTGCCGAGTGGACGGCCGCCGCGTTCATCGAGCCAAATCCGATTCCGGTAAAGGCTGGGCTGGCGATGATGGGGAAGATGTCGAACGTGCTTCGCCTACCGCTCGTTCCACTCGCGGAAAAGTTTGAGCCAACGGTGCGAGCTGCACTCGTATCGGTCGGAGCGCTTACTGCGTGAGCTCACCCGACCTGCGCGAGCTGGAAAGGCGGATCGATTCACTGGCGGCGACGCCACAGGGCGAAAAGCTCGCGGACGATGCCCGCACTGTCGTGCGGATGCTCCTCGACGCGCTCGAAGCCGGTCATGTCAGGGCCGCGTCGAAGGATCCGGTCTCGGGTGAATGGCGCGCGGTTCCGTGGGTGAAGCGCGGAATTCTGCTTGGCTTCCGGCTTGGCGGCATCGTCGACATGTCTCTTGGCGACGGCGATGCCGACATCGTGTTTTCCTTTTTTGACAAGGACACTTACCCGCCACGCCGATTGACTCGGGCGGATGGGATTCGCGTCGTCCCCGGCGGTTCCAGCATCAGACGCGGTGCTCATCTCGCCAGTGGAGTGGTGTGCATGCCGCCGATGTACATCAACGTTGGCGCGCACGTTGGTGCAGGAACGATGATCGACTCCCATGCACTGGTAGGTTCCTGCGCGCAGGTTGGCGAAAGAGTTCACCTGAGTGCTGCTGCGCAGCTCGGTGGCGTGTTGGAGCCAGTCAATGCGTCGCCCGTGGTCGTTGAAGACGATGTGGTGATCGGCGGGAACTGCGGCGTTTACGAGGGGACGGTGGTGAGCAAAGGAGCGGTTATCGGCGCCGGGGTCATCCTCACCAGGGGAACGCCGGTCTATGACCTGGAGCGCCAGACGGTTCATCGTGCGACGGGAGCCAAACCGCTCGTGATTCCGGAGAATGCGGTCGTCGTTCCGGGCGCGCGGTTGATCAAGGAGGGTTGGGGGCAGGCGCAGGGTTTGTCGCTGCAGACTCCCGTCATCGTCAAATACCGCGACGAGAAAACCGACGCGGCCACTGCGCTCGAGTCTTGGCTGCGCTGAAGGTCGCCGGCACCATACGCGTGCCCGGCGACAAATCGATCTCCCACCGCTCGCTCATTCTTTCGTCACTGGCTGAAGGCGAATCAACGGTGCGGGGTATCCTCGATTCCGAAGACGTTCGTTCGACGGCAGATGTGCTGCGCGCGCTCGGGATGCGAATAGCACCTTTCTCGGAGGCGATAAAGATCAGGGGCGCCGGTTTGCGTTCGCTCAAATCGCCGCGTCAGCCCCTCGACTGCGGAAACAGTGGAACGACCACACGCCTGATGGCCGGAGTAGTCGCGGGGCACCCCTTCTCGGCACGCTTCGTGGGCGATGCAAGCCTGAGTCGCCGGCCGATGAAGCGAATCGCCGAGCCGCTCTCGTATATGGGCGCCCAGTTCGAGTTCGACCACGGTGACGGGCTGCCGATGACGGTTCATGGGGTCGATCTGCGGAGCGTTGATTGGGACACCGGCGGCTCCAGTGCGCAGGTGAAGAGCGCGATTCTCCTTGCCGGTCTGGTGTCAGGCGTCGAAGTGCGAGTGACGGAGACGTCACCGTCCCGCGATCACACCGAGCGAATGTTGCGCGCAATGGACGTCGACGTGGAGAACGACAGGAACCAGGTCTGCCTCAGACCTGGTCAGCGGCTTAAGCCGCTCGAGATCACAGTGCCGGCCGATCCATCGTCCGCTGCCTTTTTTGTTGCACTCGCATCTCTGGCGTCGGACGGTGAGCTGATACTTCCAGACGTATGCCTCAACCCGACTCGCACCGGTTTCATCCAGGCGATGAAGGCGATGGGCGGCAAGATCGAGGAGGAGAGCGTCTCGTCAACCGGAGGTGAAGCGATCGGCACAATTCGCGTGCGCCCGGCGAAGCTGAGAAGCACGCGCATCAGCGCGGAGCAGGTACCGGCAATGATCGACGAGCTGCCACTACTCGCGTGCGTCGCCGTTGCTGCCGGCGTCGAGCTGGAAATCAGGGGTGCGGCCGAATTGCGGGTGAAGGAAAGTGATCGCATCGCGACCATCGTCCAGAATCTGCGCGCGGTTGGCGCCGAGGTTGAGGAGCTGCCCGACGGTCTTCGCGTTCGAGCGGGCCGGAAGGAGCTGGCTGGCACCATCGACCCGCGGCGTGATCACCGTGTCGCGATGGCCTTTGGCGTACTTTCAGCAGCGACCGGGAATCGAATCACGGTGGAAGATCCGGATTGCGTAGCCGTTTCGTATCCGACTTTCTGGGACGACCTGCGACGAGCGATGGCATGACGCGACAAGCATCCGTCATCGCCATCGATGGGCCGGCAGCATCGGGAAAATCGTCGACTGCGCAAATGGTCGCCGAAAAACTCGACTACCTGCACATCGATTCCGGATCGCTTTATCGTGCGGCCACAGCCGCGATTCTGCGGCACGAAAAGGATCCGACCAGGTGGACCGAGGCAAAAGTCCTGGCTGTTGCCGCACCGATCGAGCTGCGAGCGGCGAGGACCTCGTTTTATCCCACTATGGATGGCCGCGCGATGGAAGATGAAATCCGCGGCACCGATGTGACGAGAAGCGTCTCGCGGGTGGCCCAGATGCCGCACGTACGTGAGTGGGTCAATCAGAAAGTTCGCGAGGCCGCCAGCTCACGGAACGTCGTGGTTGATGGGCGCGACATGGGCACCGTGGTATTTCCCAACGCGGATCTAAAGATTTTTCTCGTCGCTGACTCCCGCGAGCGTGCTGCGCGGCGCCTGCGGCAGCGCGGCACTCCGACGTCGGAACAAATGCTGGACGACGAGACTATACGCATCAATGAGCGGGACGCGCGAGATGCCCGCCAGACTGTTGCGGCCGCCGATGCCGTCGTTATCGACACGACGAGCCTCACCCAGCCTGAGCAAGTGGAACAGATTGTGAGTCTATGGGAGAAGCGAGGCCCGTAGTCTCAGCTTTTCGCTGGGCTACGGGTCCGCGGCGGCCCAATCGGAGGGTGCTGATGCGTCGTTTCACGGATCGAGCTGGCCTTGATTGGAGTGCGTTCGAGACCGTCAGACCCGGTGGCCTACCAGATCGCAGGGTTAGACCTGCGAGCGTCACCGTTGCGTTCAGGTGCGACGATGGAAGCGAAGTCGCGATGGATCTCCCTGTCGGCGCGCTCGAAGGACTCACCGACGAGGAGCTGATCCTGCTTCTCACCAAGGGCCTCAAGTAGTCCTGCCCGCTTTGTGGACGCGGCCCGCGATGCGCGCCGACACGCGGCCGCGCGTGAACTGTTGACGTTGCCTGGTTAAGGCGAATCGCCTACATTTAAAGGCTTGATTCGAACGTACTCAACCCTTTAACCAGCAACATGATAGACTCACCAAACCAGAACCAAACCCCAACCGGCACGACGCTCACTGCGCGCGAGAAGCGTGATCTGCAGAAAGCGCAGCTGCGTCCGCTTGCCAACCTGAGACCCGAGCTCTACGACGAGGACGATTACTCGCAGGACGAGCTCGAGACGATGATGGAGATGTACAACGGGACGATGGCCTCGATCGAAGAAGGCGAGATCGTCAAGTCCCGTGTGCTGGATATCCGTGACAACATGGTCGTCCTCGACATCGGCTTCAAATCCGAAGGGACGATCCCGCTCGAGGAGTTCAAGGATCTTCCGGACCTCAAGCCGGGCGACGAAGTCGAAGTCCTGCTCGAGCACCTCGAGGACCAGGAAGGATCGGTCGTCCTCTCCAAGAAAAAAGCCGACTTCATGCGCGTGTGGGAGCGCATCCGCGTCGCCTATGAGAACGATGAGCCAGTGCGCGGCGCCTTGATCAAGAAGATCAAGGGCGGCGTCGTCGTCGATCTGATGGGAGTCGATGCATTCCTGCCGGGATCGCAGATCGCCCTGCGTCGTGTTCCGAACGTCGACGAGCTGCTCGGCCAGACCTTCGACTTCAAGATCATCAAGCTCAATAAGCGCCGCCGCAACATCGTCGTCTCACGCCGAGTGATTCTCGAGCAGGAGAGAGCGGGCAAGCGCGAGAAGCTGATGAAGGAGTTGCAGAAGGACCAGGTCCGGAAGGGTGTGGTCAAGAACATCACCGACTTCGGCGCCTTCATCGACCTAGGCGGCGTCGATGGCTTGCTCCACATCACCGACATGTCGTACGGTCGCATTCAGCATCCGTCCGAGATGGTGCACATCGGTCAGGAACTGGAAGTCAAAGTCCTCGACATCGATTGGGATCGCGAGCGCATTTCTCTCGGACTCAAACAGCTCCAGAGCTATCCGTGGAAGGATGTCGCCGAGAAGTATCCGGTCGGCACTCGAGTGTCTGGCAAAGTTGTCTCGATTACGAACTACGGTGCTTTCATCGAGCTCGAGCCGGGCATCGAAGGACTCGTTCACATCAGCGAGATGAGCTGGACGCGCAACGTCCGCCACCCGTCGAAGCTGGTGTCGATCGGCGAGTCGATCGAGGCAGTCGTGCTCAAGGTCGATCCGAACGAGGAGAAGATCTCCCTCGGCATGAAGCAGACGGAACAGGATCCGTGGATGATGCTGCCGGAGAAGTATCCGATCGGAACGCGTCTCAACGGCAAGGTGCGCAACCTTACCAGCTTCGGCGCCTTCGTGGAGATCGAACCCGGCATCGACGGACTGATTCACATCTCCGATATGTCCTGGACCAAGCGAGTCCAGCATCCGTCGGAAGTCGTGAAGAAAGGCGACTCGGTCGACGTCGTGATTCTGAACGTTGATGCTGAGAACAAGAGGATCTCTCTTGGTCTCAAGCAGGCGACTGAGGATCCGTGGCTCCGCATCGGCGAGACCTATCCGGTCGGCACCGAGCTGCGCGGCAAGGTGGTGAGACTGATGGACAAGGGCGTGGTCGTCGATATCGGCAACGACATCGAAGGCTTCGTCCCCGTCAGTCAATTGAACTTCGGCCAGCCGGTCAACAGCCCGGCGGATATCGTCTACGAGACGATGAATCTCGATCTCAGAGTTCTCGAGGTCGATCCGATTCATCGGCGCATCGTTCTGGCGGTGACGGGAATTCCCGCGGAGCAGCCACCGCGGCCGGAGACTCCGTCCAAGGTGATCCCAATGGAGTCGGACGATTACAACATGTCCGATCCCATACCGACGCCGCCCGATTCCTACATCGAAGAGCCGGCGTAAGCAGCGGAACACAGGAGAGGCCCACCCCGGAGGGTGGGCCTTTTTGTTGTCCGATACTCAGCCGTGTCCAGAATCGTCCTACTAGGGTCACACAACCCGATCCACTCGCACTGACCCAACGCTCGATGACTAGTTTCAGCACGCCTGGCGGCGAAGCACTACTCGTTCTGGATACGAAATTCAGAGTTCGGGCAGCCAACAAAGGCTTTTACGCGATGTTCCGGCTCGCACCCGAAGAGTGCGTCGGGCAGAGAGTATTTGACCTCGGCGGCCGGCCCTGGGACGACAAGCTGGGCACGATGCTCGAGGCAGTTCTCAACGGTGAGCCGCAGTCTGACCATTTCGAGCTGATTCACGACGAGAAACCGGGGGGTAAGGGAGTACTTTGGCTCAGTGCGCGACTCGTTCCCTCGGCAGACCCGGCCGATGCTACCGTCCTGCTCCAGATCGAAGACCTCACCGCCGGTCGCCCTGTCGAAGAATCCCTCGCGCTAAAGAATCAGGAACTGCACACGTTCGCTGACGTCGCCGGCCGCAGCGCACACGAGCTCAACAACCTGCTGACGGTGATCCGCATGAACGCGGATCTGCTGGAGTCGATCCTCGGAGAGGCCCGACTTAGCACGCTGGAGGCTGTCGACATTCGACAGGCCGCCGAGCGCGCTGAGGCAATCACGAAGAAGCTGCTGTTGACCAGCCGCCGCGTTCTCCCGCAGCCAACGGGACTCGATCGGACTGGCAGCGCTATTCCACTCCCCGGTTCTCCGCTGAAGGAATCGCCGGAGGAGCGCGCTCGCCGTGAATCGGCTGAAGCGGAATCGGCAAAGGTTCGGCGTCTAAAACACGGGACCCACACCGGCAGGGAGACAATCCTGCTCGTGGACGACGAGAAAGCGCTTCGCAAACTCGGCAGGCGAGTCCTCTCAGAGGCAGGCTATCGCGTGCTCGAAGCGTCCGACGGTGCGCAGGCGCTCCGGATCGCCGCGGAAGAAGTTGGAGAGATCGATCTCGTTCTTACCGATGTCGAGATGCCGACCCTTGGGGGACGCGGCATGGTAGACGAGCTGCACGAGCTGAGTCCGGGGCTGCGCGTCCTCTTCATGTCGGGCTACACCGATAACGAGATTTTGCGAAGGGGAATCCGCACATCCGAGACAGAATTTCTGCAAAAGCCCTTCACGGCCGAATCGCTGCGCGAAGCAGTACGCGCGGTTTTGAGTAAGCCCGCAACGAAATCCGCTTAGGTGTCTCCGACCACACGCCAGGTTAGACCGGCGCGACTTCTGATCGTCGATGATCAGGAGCAGAACATCCGCATGCTGGAGCGCATCCTCGCCAAGGCTGGATACGAGGACGTGACTTCGACGATGAACGCGAGTGAAGCGCTCGCGCTTCACACCCGCATCAAGCCGGATCTGATTCTGCTCGACCTGCACATGCGTGAGAAGGATGGCTTCGCAGTGCTGGAGGAGATCGTCTCTCAAAACGGCGGCAACGAGCACGTTCCGGTTATCATGATCACCGCCGATGACAGCGCTGACACCAAGCGCCGCGCCCTCGCTCTTGGCGCCAAGGATTTCGTCGGCAAGCCGTTCGACTCGGCTGAAGTTCTCCTGCGGATACGCAACCATCTGGAGACTCGTTTCCTTTACCAGAAGTTGCGCGACCAGAACGTCGAGCTCGAAGCCAAGGTCACCGAGCGCACCAAGGAGCTCGAGCAGTCGCAGCTGGAGGTATTGGAGCGACTCGCCGCCGCCGTCGAATTCCGCGACGACGACACCGGCAATCACACCCGGCGTGTCGCGGACGTCTCGGCGATGCTGGGGCAGGCAATCGGCCTGGAAGGAACGACAGTCGAGCTGGTCAGACGCGCAGCGCCTCTCCACGACATCGGCAAAGTCGGAATCCCGGACAGCATTCTGCTCAAGGCGGGCCCGTTGACCGGAGAAGAATTCGAGATCATGAAGACGCACACCGTGATCGGGTCGCGGATGCTATCGAAGGGAAGATCCGAGCTGGTTCGTTTTTCCCAGCGTATCGCGCGCAGTCATCATGAGTGGTGGGACGGGTCTGGATACCCGGACCGCGTCTCCGGTCAAAGCATCCCGCTCGAAGCGCGCATCGTCGCCGTTGCCGATTTCCTCGATGCGCTTACACACGAGCGTCCCTACCGCCCAGCTTGGGGGATCGACGAGACACTCGCCGAGATCAAACGGCGCTCCGGAAGTCACTTCGACCCCACTATCGCGAAGGCGCTCGCCGACATCGACTGGCGAAGCAGCGCCGTTCTCGTAGCCTAGCAGAGTCACGGGCGAGTTTTTTGCCCTCAACACCTCCGGAATCCCAACTCTTCCGGAGGCAAGCCAATGCGTTGGACGCCTGGCGGACGCAGTCCAAATCTCGAAGACCGTCGTTCCTTTGGCGGAGGAATGGGGAGGGGACTCGGCATTGGCGGCACTGTCGTCGTTCTCGCCCTCAGTCTGATTTTCGGACGTGATCTATTCTCGGATCTCGGTGTTTCGCCTGCCGTTGGTACGAGTGCAGCACCGATGTCACCGGCGGATTCTGCCGCCGAGGAGACCGAGGTTCAGTTCATTTCGTTCATTCTGGACGATGTTCAGGGAACCTGGGCCACGATTCTTCCCAAATACGGGGCACGGTTCACCCCGGCACGCTTGGTCCTGTTTCGCAACTCGACAGACTCTGGATGTGGCCCGGCCGAGTCTGTAATGGGACCGTTTTACTGCCCGATCGATGAGAGAGTGTATCTCGATCTCGGATTTTTCGACGAGCTGAAGCAGCGTTTCGGCGCGTCGGGCGATTTCGCCCAGGCGTACGTGCTATCCCACGAGCTCGGACACCACGTTCAGCATCTACTCGGCACCGACGCGCGCGTACGGCAGTTACAGGAATCAAATCCGGGTGAGGCAAACCAGCTGTCGGTCAGGGTGGAGCTGCAGGCGGACTGCTATGCCGGCGTGTGGGCGAACTCAACCCAACAGCGACAGCTGCTAGAAAAGGGCGACGTCGATGAAGCGTTGAACGCGGCGTCTGCAGTCGGGGACGACAGAATCCAGGAGCGGACGACGGGTCGCATCAACGTCGATTCCTTCACGCATGGATCGGCCGCTCAGCGATCGGCTGCCTTCAAGAGAGGCTTCCAGTCGGGCGACCCGAGAGCCTGCAGCATGCTCTGATGCTGGTGGCGGCGCTTCCGCGCCAGTTGCCAGGCTTCTAGAGGTACCGCGAACTGAGAATGTCGCGGTGGTGCAGCTCGTGCCCCGCAATGATGTAAGCCAGCGCCCGCACCGACACTTCCGCATCGTTCGCAATTCCGCGCCGCGTCCATGCTTGCTCGTCCATGTGCTTGTAAAGCAAAAGCGTTGACTGACGCACGGCTTCCAGCTCGGCTGCGAGCTCCGCAAGTGGGTACGAGTCGAACGTCGCGTTCTTGATGTAGTCGTCCTGCTCAAAACCGGGAAGCGGTTTGGGATCATTGCGTGCGAACCTGAGCGCGCGAGCCGCGAAGATCCTTTCGCTGTCGATCACATGGCCAACCAACTCGTTGACGCTCCACTTCCCCGGCGCGTAGCGGTAAGTCGAAACTGATGAGGGTAGACTGTGTAACAGCGCCAGCGTTTCCTCGATCTGGGAGGAGAGAATCGCTACGACGTCGCCATCAGGCACGAGCGAGATGTATCGCTCGTAGTAGGGAAGGTACTCGGACTTTGCGGGTCTTATTGCGCTTGCTGTCACTGTTGTAGCCGTGCTCACAGTCGCCTCCTCGAGATCAACTGGATCCCACCACAAATAGAACCTCGGTGCGGATTCTGCGCCACATCCGCGATTTGCCGCGGCAGTAACGGTTCAGTATCATGCGGCTTCCCAATCACTCACGCGAGGAATGGCAGACCGACACGACCCGTACGTTTCTCTTCGAAATCCGAATTTTCTCTGGTACGTCGCCAGTCTCGTCGCGCTGACACTCGGGACGCAAATTCAGGCGACCGTGGTCGCCTGGCAGGTCTATGCCCTCACAAAGGATCCACTCTCGCTTGGCCTGGTCGGGCTGGCTGAGGCGCTGCCATTCATCGGCGCTGCACTCTACGCCGGTCACGTCGCCGACCGCCACAACAGAAAAGCCCTTTCAATAATTGCACTGGCGGTGCAGCTCGCCTGCGGGGCTGCGCTGCTGGTGCTCACCATTTACTCAAATCGCTTTCTCGCAGGCACCGTGCTGCCGATCTACGCTGTCGTCGGCGTGAGCGGACTCGCGCGGAGCTTTCTTCAGCCCGCTCGAACTGCGTTGGGCGCCGAGATCGTCCCGCGTGAAACCTACACCAACGCCATCACCTGGCGCTCCTCGCTGTGGCAGTTCGCTGCTGTCATCGGTCCCGCCGCGGGAGGAATCCTGTACGGATTCTCCGGAGCGCGCCTGGCGTACGTCGTTGAAACCGCTCTGTGTGCCGTGGCGGTCTTTCTGTTCGGGCAGATCGCTTATGCTCGACTGCCAGCAGTCATCGCCGACACGACAATCGGACAAAACCTCACCGTCGGCATTCGCTTTTTGATGAAACAGCCCGAATTGCTTGGCGCGCAGCTGCTGGATTTGTTCTCAGTGTTATTTGGAGGAGCGCCGGCGCTGCTGCCGATCTTCTCGTCCGAAATACTACACGTCGGTCCACAGGGCCTGGGAATTCTCCGCTCTGCGCCGGCAGCCGGAGCCGTGCTGATCTCGCTTTTTCTGGTGCATCGCAGGCTTAAGAATACTGGTCCGACATTGTTCGTGTGCGTCGGCATATTCGGACTCTGTTGGATTTTGTTTGCGCTCTCGCACTGGTTCTGGCTGTCTCTGGCGCTCCTGGTTATCAGCGGGATGGTCGACAACGTCAGTGTGGTGATACGATCGACCCTGCTGACCCTGCGTACGCCGCCGCATCTGTTGGGACGCGTGTCGGCGGTGAATCAGATCTTCATCGGGTCCTCAAACGAGATTGGATCGTTCGAGTCCGGCGTCGCTGCCCGGCTTTTGGGAACGGTTCGCTCGGTCATTTTCGGCGGGCTGGTGACCCTCGGGGTTGTCGGCGTCACTGCCTGGAAGATCCCCTCGCTGCGCAATCTGGACGAGCTGGCCTGAGATCTGACGGTTCGGCGAAACTCATGCTGTACCGAAGGCGTAGGCGATGCGAGATTAGAGCCTTGGACGCGGGCGACCGCGTACCGGTGACAGGCGGTCGAATCTTCGACTGGAGATCGCGTGATACCTCTTTCGTCTGCCTCGGAATCCACAGTCCTTGCTCCGTCCTCAGCCGTTCCCGGCTGGACGGCTGAATATGCCGTACCCCTTGGCGGGCCCGGCCACCTGCTCCTCGCGACCTTCGAGCAAGCGGCGATCGGGATCGCACACCTCACGCTCAACGAGGAGTGGATCTCGGTCAACCAGCGGTGCTGCGAGATCACCGGCTACACGCGCGAAGAGCTGCTGCAATTCAAGGTCGAGGACCTGACCCATCCCGATGACGTCCCGGCGAGCCTCGAATTCATACGGCGCATCAAGTCCGGTGAGCTTCCCGAGTACAAGATAGAAAAGCGCTACATCCGAAAAGATGGCCGCATCATCTGGGTCAATCTCACTGTCTCGATCGTTCGCACCGCCAATGGCTCGCCGATGTACATCGTCGCTTTCATCGAAGACATCACTCCCCGACGGGAGGCGCAGGGGGAAGCAAGTCGCTCGCTGTCCTTGTTGCGCGCGACGCTGGAGTCCACGGCCGATGGCATTCTGGTGGTCGACCTCAATGGCAAGATTCTGAGCTTCAATCAGAAGATGGCCGACATGTGGGAAATTCCGGCTGAAGTATTTGCGTGCGGCGACGACCAGCTTGCAATCAATGCGGCCCTGGAGAAACTCGTCTATCCGGACGAGTTCATGACCAAGGTCATCGAGCTGTACCGAAATCCCGAGGAAGCCAGCTATGACGTCCTCGACCTGAAGGACGGGCGTACCTTCGAGCGGTATTCACAGCCCCAGCGGATCGACGACGTTCCGGTTGGCAGGGTCTGGAGTTTCCGCGATGTGACAGCGCGTCGCCGGGCCGAGGAACAGGCACACGCTTTGGCGCGAGAGCAGGCTGCCCGTGCCGAGGCGGAGAACTCCGAGCGCCGCGCGGCACTGCTTGCCGAAGCCAGCCGCGTGCTGAGTGCTTCGTTCGATTATCAGACCACGCTGGCTGCTCTGGTTCGCCTCGCCGTCCCCGCCATCGCCGATTACTGCGCGCTGGACATCGTCGAAGCCGAGGACAAGTTCGAACGGATCGGCGAGGCGCACGCGGATCCCGACAAGTCGCAACTGCTGAGAGAAGTGGCGACTTTCCCGCGCAGCGCTTTGACGGCCAGCCATCCTCTGATTCGGGTCATGACGACCGGCGCGCCGGTGCTTGAAGCGGAAATAACACCCGCGTTCATTCGCCAGTCTTTCGCCGAGGCGAGCCAGCGAAAAGTCGTTGAGGCGCTGGCGCCGCGATCGCTCATTTGCGTGCCGCTCACTGCCTCCGGCAAGCCTCTGGGCGCGCTTACCCTCGTCACATCGGATACGTCCTCACGCCGGTTCACGGTGGCAGACCTCTCACTAGCCGCCGACCTGGCGCGTCGGGCCGCGATCGTGGTCGAGCACGCGCGCCTTTTCCACGAAGCGCAGCAGGCTACGCGGGCGCGCGACGACGTCCTCGCCGTCGTCGCCCACGACCTCCGCAATCCACTGAACACGGTTTCGATGGCGGTCACTCTAATGCTCGAAACAACTCCGCCTGAGCGTGTTCAGGAACGGCGACAGGTAGAGATCCTGCGGAGGGCGGCGGATCGCATGAACCGAATGATCCAGGATCTGCTCGACGTAAAGCGGATGGAGTCCGGTCGTCTGACAATCGATGCGAAACCCGAATCGCCGTCGGAGTTGATCAACGATACCCTCGACATGCTGCGTCCGCTTGCCGCGGGCAGCACCATCAGGCTGGAGACGAGCATCGAGGACAATCTTCCGACGGTGCTCGCTGATTCATCGAGGATTCAGCAGGTGCTGTCGAACCTGGTCGGCAATGCTGTGAAATTCACTCCACGGGCCGGCCGCATTACCGTGTGCGCTGAGCAGATCGATTCCGAAGTTCGGTTCGGCGTCATCGATACCGGTCCGGGAATTCCCACCGAGCAGCTGCCGCACATCTTTGGTCGATTCTGGCAAGCGAAGACATCGGATCACCGTGGGATCGGCCTCGGCCTCGCCATCGCCAAGGGGATCGTCGAAGCGCACAATGGCCGGATCTGGGTCGAGAGCCACGTCGGGCTCGGCAGCACCTTCTACTTCACGCTGCCGAGCGCGACCGAAATAGCGGCTTAAGGCGCCTGCTGCAGGTTCGTAACTGTCGTTACCGAACCCACGTCGGGAATGTTCGATGGCTGTTCGATCTTGGCCGGGAACCCGCGCTGTGCGTCGTAGCTGACTTTCAGGTCCGCGTTCGGATTCCTAATTAGCGTTGCAACTGTCACGAACAGCGAATCGACCGTGGGTGCCCCGCCGCGATCATCACCACCAACACGAAACTGACAAGTCTTGTCTTCATGCATGCCCTCCTTGCGACTTTGTCGCGGTGTTTGGTTCTAGTACGAACACATTCAACGCCGGCATCTGCTCGCCGAAAGTTCGCGTCTTGCGACAAAAAAAAGAACCCGCTGGCGGTGTGGGGTCGCTATAGACGCGGCCAAGATCGTATAGGGCTCCAAACAGGTTGCCGCCACGCCCGCTTCTCGTCCATATCGCGACGCCCGTCCCGACTCGCGCGCGCGCGCGTGTGACCACCGGACGCGCGAGCCCGTGGAGGAAAGCTGGGGCAGTCACTTACTGACGAATACATGGGGTCCGCCGAAGCGGCGGGCTTGAGATACGTATCCGATGCAATGCCGGGAATCCGCCGGCATCGCCACGGACGCGGTTTCACGTACATCGGCCCCGATGGCGAAGTGATTCGCTCACGCGAAGCACTCCGCCGTTTTCGCTTGCTCGTGATTCCCCCGGCGTGGACGGACGTTTGGATCTGTCCGCACGAGGACGGCCACCTGCAGGTCACGGCGCGCGATGCTCGCGGTCGCAAACAGTACCGTTACCACCCTCAGTTTCGGCAGCAGCGGGATGGAACAAAGTTCGAGCGAATGTTCGAGCTCAGCGATGTACTCTGGAAGATCCGCGAAAGAGTGGAATCGGACATCACCCTACCGGGCCTCGCCCGCAACAAAATCATGGCCACCGTCGTGTGGCTGCTCGAGACGACGCTGATCCGCATCGGGTCCGACGAATACCGAAAAGCCAACAAATCCTTCGGGCTCACTACACTGCGGCGTCGACACGTGGCGGTGGTCGGATCTGAGATGCGCTTCGAGTTCAAGGGCAAGAGCGGAATTCAGCACGCCGTCTCGGTGGCCGACAAGCGTATCGCGCGCATCATCCAACGCTGTCAGGAGCTGCGCGGAGAGGAGCTATTCAAGTATCTGGACGACGATGGCAAACGGCAGGAGGTCGACGCAGAAGACGTGAACGCGTACCTGCAGGAGATCACCGGTCGCGACGTAACCGCCAAGGATTTTCGCACCTGGGCCGGGACCATGCTCGCGGCTGAAGCATTGCGCGCGATTGGACCTGCCAAGAGCAAGCGCGAAGCGGAGAAGAACATCGTCGCCGCAGTGGACGTTACTGCCAAGCGACTCGGCAACACCCGCAGCGTCTGCAGGAAGTACTACATCCACCCGGCGTTGATCGAGGGCTATCTCGAGGGCTCGGTGCTGCCGCCGATGCCCGAGCGCAAATGGAACAAGCGCAAGTCGAAGGGCCCAACCCTGCGTCAACACGAGATGGACGTCCTGGCATTCCTGAAGGCGAGGCTCAAGCCGAAAGTGCGCCGCGCGGCTGAAAATTCTCCTGCCAAGGTCCCGCCACCGCCTCCAGCAGCGCTGCCAGCGCCGGAGGACGAGCAGCAGCAGCCGCCTCCACCGCCAGTCGAACTGAAGCCTACCGGCTCTTAATCGAGATAGGGGTAGTCCGGGTCAGCGAGCCGCGCCGCGCGCGCCGCCGCTTCGGGCCCGGCAATCTCGCGTGCCAAATCAAGCAACATCGGGCTCAGGTGTTCACCGTAGCGTAAAAGACTGGCGGCCCGGGCGCGCCGCCCCAGCAGAAATGCCAGAAATGGCTGATCCGCTTTGAGCGCGTTACACGTTGGACACGCGAGCACCAGATTGTCGCGCCGATCGTACGCGGTCTTGCCTTTGCGCGGCGTGACATGATCCATCGTGATCGTCTTCGAGCTCACTCGACGCTCGCAATAGGCACAAACGGGGCCGTGCCGATCGAGCAGCCACTGCCGGGTTTCCATGTACGCGTTGCGGCTGGTCGGAAGTGAAGTGTGTTGATGCGCGGGCCGGCGTCGCCCGCGCTTGCGCTGCTTTTTTGCCCTGCGGCGTGGTTGTTTCAATCGGACGGGTGTGCTGGCTAATTCTTACCGCAGGGTGATAGCAATGCGCGCGCCGTCATCTATCCTATCTGAATTTCCGTTGGCACCTCGGGATTCATCAGCGACGCGCCACCGTCAGCATAAATCACCTGCCCGGTGATCCAGTCGGCGTCCTTCGAGCAAAACAGACCAACTACACCGGCGACGTCGGCCGGAGTCCCAAGGCGGCCCATTGGCGTCCACCCGCGGACGTGCCAATTCGTAATCAGCTCCTGCACTTGCTTCGGCAGCGAATTGAGGACGCTGTCTTCCGTCCAGCCGGGACTGATCGCGTTCACCGTAATTCCTTTCTTGGCGAGCGCAACGCCGAAGTACCGCACCAGCGATTCCAGCGCAGCCTTGGCGGATCCCATTCCCACCCATGGTTGCAGACCGCCGGTACGGCTTCCCTCGGCGTAGGTGATCGCCAGAATCCGGCCTCCGTTTTTCATGAGCGGAATCGCTTCACGGACTCCAACGAGAAACGCCTTCGCCTGCGAATCGAAGGCGGTGTCCCATTGCTCGAGCGTGATGTCCATTGGCGCCTGGAAAAACGCAGCAGCTTCCGGACGAGCGTTGCTGACGAAGATGTCGAGAGTCCCGAACTGTTCGGCGACCTTCTTGAACATCGCCTTGATTTGATCCGGCTTGGTGACGTCGGCTTGAACGATGAAGCCGCTTCCTCCGCGCTTGCAGACTTCGGCCAGCGTGTTCTTGGCAGCGGTCTCGTTTTGCACGTAGTGGATCGCGACTCTGGCGCCATTCTCGCCAAGCTTGAGTGCTATTCCTCGCCCGATCCCGCGAGAGCTGCCAGTAACGAGCGCGTTCTTTCCTTCGAGTGACATATTCGCCTCCTCGTCTGCATTGTGTCAGGACCCTCGCTAAGGTGGTGCATCCTTGCAGAAGCCGCCACAGCTATTTTCTCCGGCGAGCGAGAGTTACGCCCTGACCTCCGTCGGGCCGCTAGATGGCCATCCCGCCTAGAGTTAGCTTTTCGCTTCGATGACAATGCGTGAGAAGCTGGAGCTCCTGGAGCGTCGACGTGCCGAGTCCGAGCTGGGAGGCGGCGAGGAGCGGCTCAAGACGCAGCACGAGAAGGGCAAGCTCTCCGCCCGCGAGCGGCTCGAGCTTCTGCTCGATGAGGGCAGCTTCGTCGAGATGGATCGATTCGTCGTCCATCGATCGACCGATTTCGGCCTCGACGCCCAGAAATTCTACGGCGACGGCGTCATCACCGGATATGGGAAAATTGATGGGCGCCTCGTTTACGTCTTCTCCCAGGACTTCACGGTCTTCGGCGGGTCGTTATCCGAGACCTTCGCCGAAAAGATCGTCAAGATCATGGATCTGGCGATGCGCAATGGGGCCCCGGTCATCGGCCTCAACGATTCCGGAGGCGCCCGAATCCAGGAAGGCGTCGTGTCACTAGGCGGCTACGCCGAAATCTTTCTGCGCAATACGCTCGCGTCCGGCGTTATTCCGCAGATCTCGGCGATACTTGGCCCCTGCGCTGGCGGGGCCGTTTATTCGCCGGCGATTACCGATTTCACCTACATGGTCCGTGGTACGTCATACATGTTTGTAACAGGACCAAACGTGGTTAAGACGGTGACTCACGAGGATGTCACCATGGAGGAGCTCGGGGGCGCTGATACTCATTCGGTTAAGTCAGGAGTGGCGCACTTCGCCTCAGACTCGGAGCCCGAATGCCTCCAACACATCCGTGATCTGTTTCGATTCATTCCATCGAATAATCTCGGTGATCCGCCGCGCGGCCCCGGGAAAGATCCGCGCGATCGTCGCGAAGAATCTCTACTCGACATAGTTCCCGACAATGCGAACAAGCCGTACGACATGCACGAAGTGATCAAGCGCATTGTCGACGATTCCGAGTTTTACGAGGTTCAGCGTGAGTACGCCGCAAACATTATTTGCGGGTTCGCGCACCTCGGCGGGTTCAGCATTGGGGTAGTGGCAAACCAGCCGGCGGTGCTGGCCGGAGTGCTTGACATCAACGCATCTCTGAAAGCGGCTCGCTTCATCAGGTTCTGCGATGCCTTCAATATTCCGCTCGTCACCTTCGAGGACGTTCCAGGCTTTCTTCCTGGCGTCACTCAGGAGCACGGCGGAATCATCAAGCACGGCGCCAAGCTGCTATATGCGTATTGCGAGGCGACCGTTCCCAAGCTGACCGTAATCACCCGGAAGGCGTATGGCGGTGCGTACGACGTGATGAGCTCGAAGCATATCCGCGGTGATTTCAACGTCGCCTGGCCAACCGCGGAAATCGCAGTGATGGGGCCCAAGGGGGCGGTCGAGATCCTGTTCAGAAAGGAAATTCTGGAGAGCGCGGATCCTGCTACAGCAACCGACGCCAAGATCGAGGAGTACCGCGAGAAGTTTGCCCACCCTTATGTCGCAGCGGCGCGCGGCTACATTGACGACATCATAGACCCACGTGATACCAGACCCGTTCTCATCAGCGCTCTGGAAACCCTCCAGGCCAAGCGCGACAAGAACCTGCCGAAGAAGCACGGCAACATTCCTCTCTAGGCACGACAGTGTTTGACAAAGTATTGATTGCCAACCGCGGCGAGATTGCGCTGCGGGCCATTCGCGCGTGCCATGAGCTCGGCATTCGAACTGTCGCGGTCTACAGCGAAGCGGATTCGCGTGCGCCCCACGTTCGGGAAGCCGACGAAGCTGTCCTAATTGGCCCCGCCGCATCGAGCGAGAGCTATCTGCGCGGCGAAAGAATCATCGAGGCAGCGAGGCGAACGAAGGCGCAAGCGATTCACCCCGGATACGGCTTCCTGGCTGAGCGTGAGTGGTTCGCTCGGGCCGTGCGCGACGCTGGACTGGTGTGGGTCGGCCCGCCGGCGGAAGCGATCGCGGCGATGGGAAGCAAAACAGCGGCGCGCACTCTCGCCGTTGCGCACGCGGTACCGGTAGTCCCGGGCACCACCGAGCCACTCCGTGACGCGAGAGAAGCCGAAAAGGTGGCAGCGCAATTCGGCTACCCAGTGCTGCTCAAGGCGGCCGCCGGCGGTGGTGGGAAAGGGATGCGCGTCGTTCCTGCCCCCAAAGACCTGAGTAACGCGCTCGACGCAGCGAGAAGGGAAGCGAAAGGCGCGTTTGGCGATGACGCCGTCTATCTGGAGAAATTCGTGGCGAAGCCGCGGCACGTTGAGATCCAGGTGCTCGCGGACACGCACGGCAACGTTCTGTCGCTCGGCGAGCGGGAGTGCTCGGTGCAGCGCCGACACCAGAAAATGATCGAAGAGGCACCAAGCGTAGCGGTAAACCCGAGCTTGCGCGCGCGAATGGGACACAGTGCTGTGAGCATGGCGCGCGCGGCTGGCTACGAAAACGCGGGCACGTGCGAGTTTCTGCTCGACCAGTCCGGGAATTTCTATTTCCTCGAGATGAACACGCGCATCCAGGTCGAACATCCGGTAACGGAGCTCGTGACTGGAATCGATCTCGTACAATGGCAGCTGCGCATCGCGGCCGGCGAAAAATTGCCGTTCGCGCAGGAACAGATCGAACCTCACGGTTGGTCGATCGAGTGTCGGATAACGAGTGAAGACGCGTCGAACGGTTTCCTGCCGTCGACGGGGCGCATCGAGTATTTGCAAGTGCCCAGCGGGCCGGGTGTTCGCTGGGACGGTGGTATCGAATCGGGCAGCGAGATCGGGCTGTACTACGATCCGATGCTCGCCAAGTTGATCGTCTGGGCGCCGGATCGGGCGCAGGCGATAACGAGAATGCGTCGTGCCCTCGTCGATCTGGTGATTGGCGGCATCGAGAGCTCTCGTGATTTTCACGTCCGTGTCATGGATGACGACGACTTTCGGCGCGGATCAATCGACATTCAGTGGCTCGAGCGCCGCCTTCCCGAAATCCTGTCGCGTCCGCCCAGCGATGAGGCAACAAAGATTGCTGCGATTGCTGGTGCCCTGCTCGCCGAGCGAGACCGGTCGGCGCGATCAGTATCGGTCGATCGAAGTCTGCCAGCTCGAGGTGCGCGCGCCGAGACGCGCGACTCCTGGAAGCAGGCTGCGCGCGTCGAAGGATTGCGGAGCTGATGGCAACGGTGAGTGTGGCGATTGATTCGATCGCTGCCGGCGGAGATGGCGTCGGTAGAAGCAACGGTCTCGTCGTGTTCGTCCCGCGCACGGCCCCTGGGGATGTGGTGACCGCCCAGATCTCCGGGAAGGGGCACTTCGCCCGCGGTGCTCTGCGCAACGTCGTCACCGCATCGCGCGATCGGATCGAGCCTCCGTGTCCGCACTATACCCGCGACAAGTGCGGTGGTTGTCAGTTGCAGCATGTCTCGTACGCAGCGCAATTGGAGGCTAAGCGCGCCATCATCCGCGACTCACTTCAGCGAATCGGAAAACGCCAGGTAGAGTTGCCGCCAATCGAGCGCAGTCCGAAGGAGTGGCGGTATCGCACGAAACTCACGCTGGCGATGCGCAGGCGGGGCGCGCGCTGGATTGCCGGCCTTCATCCGTACGACGACCCCGTTCGCATCTTCGCATTGGCGGATTGTCCGATTACGGATCGCCGCGTCGTTGCGGCATGGCACGAGATAATGGAGGCCGATACCTATTTCCCC
>DASXSL010000045.1:0-8608 GCA_036506035.1 Gemmatimonadaceae bacterium
GAAATTGAGATTGAGCTCGCCCTTCGGTGCGAGCAGCGTTACCAGCGCGGCGACGTTCTTGGCGTACATCTGACTGGCGTGGTAGGCAAGATCACTCGAGATGTGAAGCGGAGCGATGATGGTTACATCGTGCCGCACCACTGTCTCGCCCGGCACGGTCAGCTCGCAATTGCCGCCCTGCTCACCGGCGAGATCCACAATCACAGAACCCGGGCGCATCGCGCGCACGGTCTCGGCGGTCACCAGCATCGGCGCCGGCTTTCCGGGCACCAACGCCGTGGTGATTATCACGTCCGTCTGCAGTGCGCGATTGTGGATCAGCTCTTTCTCGCGTCGAATGTGTCGCTCACTCAATTCCTTGGCGTAACCGCCGGCGTCCTGTGCATCCTCGACATGAACGTCGAGCTCGACGAACGTTGCGCCGAGGCTCTGAACCTGTTCCTTCACTACCGGTCGCGTGTCGAATGCCTCGACGACGGCACCGATGCGTCGTGCGGTAGCGATGGCCTGCAGTCCGGCAACGCCGGCGCCGATGACGAGTACACGTGCCGGACGAACCGTGCCCGCCGCAGTCATCAGCATTGGGAAGAATTTCTGGAGCGCGTTGGCCGCCAGCAGCACCGCCTTGTACCCGGCAACCGTGCTCTGCGATGAGAGAGCGTCCATCATCTGCGCCCGCGACGTCCGCGGAACCAGTTCCATGCTGCAGGCAACGATTCGTCGCTCGGCGAGCTGCTGGAAGAGGGCGGGATCACCCGCCGGCTGCAAGAGACCGATGAGGACAGTGCCTTCCTTGAGCATGTCGAGCTCGGCCTCGCCGCTGTTTTCCTCGCGACCGGGACGCTGAACCTTAAGAATCATCTCCGCACTGGCGTAAATCTCTTCCGCGGAATCAACGACCTCGGTGCCGGCGGCCCGATATGCCTCGTCGGTAAAGCCTGCGCGCAGCCCCGCGTCCCGCTCGATGGTCACTCGATGACCGGCGCGGGCGAGCTGGGGAATGACTTCAGGAACGAGAGCGACGCGTCTTTCTCCGATCGCGATCTCGCGGGGGACGCCGATCAGCATGCGCTGGCTTCCTGGGCGGTCATGTATGGGCCATAAGATAAGCGCTCTGATTACCCTGTGTTTATATTCGCGGAATGCCCCACCAACTCCACTGGCGAGAGCTCACCGGAGGTCTCATTGCTGTCGGCGTGATTGCCGCCCTGGTCCTCGTAGTGCTGGTGTTCGCGCGTGTGGGCGCGCTTCACGGCAAGAAAGTGACCTTATACGTCGTGACCGACGAAGCGCCAGGCGTGCTCAAGGGAACTGAGGTCTGGCTTGCTGGAGAGCAGGAGGGGCAGGTCAAAGACGTTTCTTTCCTCCCGCCAAAAGTTGATGTGTCTGAGCGCGTCCTCATTACGACGGAGTTTTTGAAGGAGGCGATGCCGAGCGTGCGTCGAGATTCTTACGCGCAGATTCGTCCGGGCGGGCGGCTGATTGGGACTCCCATCGTCTATATCTCGCCAGGCACAACGGCGTCGCCTCCGCTCAAGGATGGCGACACCATCCACGCGCGCCAGAAGGCGGCGATTGCGGATCTGGGCGAGGACATCTCAACGGTGGGTCCCGAGTTCGCCGCACTGGGCGCGGCTACCGGAGAGCTCGCCAACAAGATCGACCGGGCGGTGGGAACACTGGGCAAGGCGCGGGCGAGCGGTTTCGAGGATGCGGTCGACATCAAAGCGGGCGTGATCAGCCTGAATGCGAGAGTAACTGCTGGACGCGGCACCATCGGAAGCATCACCCGCTCCAGTCTGGCGAAACGCGCGACACAGACGATGGCGGCCGCAGATTCCATTCGCAGCCTGGCGTCGTCCAAAAAAGGAAACATCGGTCGCTTCAGGCGTGATTCGACGCTCGTGACGAAAGCGAGACATGTGCTCGCCGAGCTCGATACACTGCGCGCGCTCGTAAACAGTCCGGTCGGCACGATCGCCGCGGTACACTCGGACAGTGTTCTCGCTCGACAACTCGAGCGCCAGCACACACTGCTCGCTGAATTGATCAAAGACATCAAGGCAAATCCGATGCGCTACATCCGATTCTGACTTGACCCCATTTTTTGTGGCCGTTACTTTCGGATAATCCGGCGCGGCACGCGCTGTCTCCCTCCTATTTCAACTCCCGCACGTACCTGCTTTCGCTGAGCTGATCGAGCTCGGTCCCTCTCCGCCCTCCGCAACGCCTCCAGCAAGTCCTACCTTCTCTCCGCACAACGTGGATATCGCCGAGTTAAAGCGAAAATCCGTTACCGAGCTGCAGGAGATGGCCGACGGCCTCAAGATCGACGGTTCGTCCGGTCTCCGTAAGCAGGATCTGATTTTCCAGATCGAGCAGAATCTCCTCGACACCGACATCATGCTGCACGGTGACGGTGTACTCGAGATCCTGCCCGAGGGATACGGATTTCTGCGCAGCCAGGACTGGAGTTATCTGCCCGGGCCAGACGACATCTACGTCTCTCCATCGCAGATCAAGCGCTTTGGCCTGAGAACGGGCGACGAAGTGCGCGGACAGGTGCGTCCGCCGAAGCCGTGGGAACGATACCTCGCGCTGCTCAAGGTCGAGAGCGTCAATGGCGGCGATCCGGAGAAAGCCAAAGATCGGATTCCATTCGACAATCTTCGTCCGCGCTATCCCGACGAACGGCTCCGTCTCGAATCCGAGGATGGCGATCTCAGCATGCGCGTCGTCGACATCATGACGCCGATCGGCAAAGGTCAGCGGGGATTGATTGTGTCACCGCCGCGCGCCGGCAAGACAATCCTGCTGCACAAGATCGCCAATGCCATCGCCGAGAATCATCCGGAAGTGACGATCATCGTACTGCTGATCGACGAGCGGCCGGAAGAAGTTACGGAGATGATCGCCAGCACGATTCGCGCAGAAGTCGTGAGCTCGACGTTCGACGAAGGCGCTGCGCGTCACGTCCAGGTTGCCGACATGGTGCTGGAGAAGGCAAAACGCCTGGTCGAGAGCGGGAAGGACGTGGTGATCCTGCTGGACTCGCTGACCCGATTCGCGCGGGCACACAACACGGTGGCGCCTCAGTCGGGCAAGATTCTTTCGGGCGGGGTGGAGGCCACCGCGCTGCACAAGCCGAAGAAATTCTTTGGCTCCGCGCGCAACATCGACGAAGGTGGATCGCTCACCATCGTCGCCACGGCGCTCACGGAGACCGGCTCGCGCATGGACGACGTCATCTTCGAGGAGTTCAAGGGCACCGGCAACATGGAGCTGGTGCTCGATCGCAAGATCGCCGATCGGCGCATCTATCCGGCGATCGACATCTTCAGGTCCGGCACCCGCAAAGAGGAGCTGCTCCTCAGCCAGGCGGAAATCAATCGCGTAATTCTTCTCAGGCAGTTCCTCGCCGATATGCCCGAAGCCGAAGCAATCGAGTTTCTGCTGCGGCAGATGACGAAGTCGAAGAACAACAAGGAATTCTTCATTCAGATGGCGCAGGGGTAGGATTGGCAAACCCTGCGCTGGCTCGCTATCTGGCGGTGGACTACGGCCGCAAGAGAATCGGCCTCGCAATCAGCGATTCTTTGGGGATGATCGCGTCGCCGGCAGGCTTCATCGCGCGGCGCGAAGGCAAAAGACCCCCGATCACAAAAATCATCGCGCGCGCAACCGAGCTTGGCGCTCAGGGGTATCTAATAGGCCTTCCGCTCGACGGAGAGGGCAACGAGACCGAATGGACGGCTGAAGTGCGTGCTTTAGGTGCCGAAATCGCGAAACGTAGTGCCCTGCCCGTTCGTTTTTATGATGAACGTTTTACCACGGCGGCAGCATTGCGTACAATCAAAGAGCTGGGAGAATCAACGCGCGGCAGAAAGGGCGATGTGGACTCGCTCGCCGCAGCGATTCTGCTCCAGCATGCTCTCAATGCTCAGAATTAGGAAGCGCTTCGCGCTAGTCGCGACGTGCGTCGTCGCTGCTGCGTGCGCGGGTCAACCGCACGGAGCGCCGCTGCGCGTGATAATTCCGCGCGGCGCCAGCTTCAGTCAGGCAACCGATTCGCTCGCCGACGCCGGATTGGTCGGACATCCACGGTTGTTCCGTTTGTACGGGCGGTTCAGCGGCGGCGATCGCAACATCAAGCCTGGCACGTATCTGTTGAAGCACGGCACGCCGTGGAGCGACATCGTCAGCGCGCTCAACGGCGGTCATGGACTCGTGAATACCGTGACGATTCCCGAGGGATACACGGTCGCGCAGATCACCCCGCTGCTGGCCCGTACGCTCAAGGTTCCAGCCGAGTCGGTAACCGCTGCGGTCACCGACACGGCACTGCTGGCGCGACTCGACGTGCCAAACAAGACTCTCGAAGGCTACCTCTTTCCCGACACCTACGCGTTTCCCATTGGAACTACTGCGCGGCAGGCAGTGCGCGAGATGGTGTATTCATTCGAGCGTCGGTGGAGACCGGATTGGGACTCCAGCCTGGCCGATCTCAAGATCAATCGCAACGACCTGGTGACGATGGCTTCCATTGTGGAGAAGGAAGCGCGTGTGCCCGAGGAGCGGCCTGTCATCGCCGCGGTCTACTACAATCGACTGAAGAGAGGAATGCTGCTGCAGGCAGATCCGACGGTTCAATACGCGTTGGGACACCACGTCGGCCGCGTGTTGTACAAGGATCTCATGATTGACTCGCCGTACAACACGTACGTGCACAAGGGTCTGCCGCCTGGACCCGTTGCGTCACCCGGTGTGGCGAGCCTCGCCGCTGCCGCCAGCCCGGCTAACGTGCCGTATCTCTATTTCGTGGCGACGCGTGATGGACATCACGAGTTTCGAATGACCCTCGAGCAGCACACCGACGCGGTGCGAGAAGTGCGCGCAACCAGGCCAGCCAAGAAGACGCAGACGCAGATGCTGGCGATGGCATCGCCGGCATCGTCAGCGGGAAGCAGCGCAGCGTCGCCAGGTACAAGGACTGCCGCGCGCAGTACCAGCAAATCTTCGCGCACCGCCAGCAAGACTCCCGCAAAAACGGTGAGCAAACCGACTGCCCTGAAATCGGGCAGCAAGACGCCCGCGAAATCGACGTCGAAGAAAACGACTAGTCGCACCACCACGACCAAAAAGCGCACCTCCGGCAGCACGAGTACCGGTCGATAGCAGACATGCTCGATCCGAAGATCCTGCGGCTGGTCGCGATCACTGACGACGCCGAGGATCATCGTCCAACACTGGTGGATCGTGTTGCCGCCGCCGTGCGCGGCGGCGCGACCAGCGTTCAGGTCAGACTAAAGACCGCAACGCCCCGCGAAGTCGTCGAGATAACGAAAGCCGTAATCTCGAGAGTCGACGTCCCGGTAATAGTCAATGACCGAGCTGACATCGCGCTCGCCGCCGGCGCCGCGGGCGTGCACGTCGGCGAAGCGGATCTTCCCGTGGCGGCGGTCCGCAGGTTCGCGCCTGCCAATTTCATTATCGGCGCGTCGCTGGGAAGCGATGCCGAGCTCCCGAACGCGAAGGATGCCGACTACGTGGGAATCGGCCCGGTGTTCGGCTCCGACTCAAAGATTGACGCCGGCACGGCGATTGGCGTGGACGGCTTCAAGAGATTGGCGGCGCTGGTTGCGCATCCCGCGGTCGCAGTCGGCGGCATCACCGCGGATCGCGCGCTTCAGATCACTGTGCACGGCGCGGTCGGAGTCGCCGTCATCAACGCCATCTTCAACGCTGACGATCCCGAGACTGCGACTCGGCAGATCGCGGCCGCCATCGGAAAGTGATGTCAGGCGCGCGGTTCGTCGCGCCGCGCCGCCGGTTCGAACTCTTCGTATGAGGTGAGTGCGCTTTGCGCATCGCACTGTCGATTCTGGCCAGCACCCGTGGACTCAGAAACAGATCGACCAGGTCCGGATCGAACTGCGTTCCCTTCCCGTCGGCAATTGCCTTGACTGCAGCACTGAAGCTGCGCGCGTGGCTGTAGCGACGACGGTGGGTAATTGCGTCGAATGCGTCGACGATGGCGACAATGCGGGCCGGCAGCGGAATTCGTCGGCCTTTCAGACCACGGGGATAGCCACTGCCGTCCCAACGCTCATGATGAGCAGCTACCGCTTTATCGAGCTCGGGATAAAACGCGCTTAGCGGAGCGAGCACTTCTGCTCCGCGCTGGGGATGCGTCATTACTGCGCGACGCTCCTCGGGAGTCAGTTTCGAAGTCTCGTGGAAGATATCGGTGAGGGCGCCGTGCAACTTGCCAATGTCGTGGAAGAGCGCGACGCGCTCGACGCTGTGAAGCATCCTCTCGTCCAGACCCCCCGCCTCACCAAGTATCGATGCATACGTCGCCACGCGGCGGACATGGGCGCCGGTGACAGCATCGTTGGCATCGATTGCATTGAGCAAGGTCTCGAGAGTCGCCGCGCTCAATCGCTCGGCCCTGGTGCGCAGGGTATGCTCGCGGACGATCAGTCCGGTAGCCGCGGCTCCAACCGAAATGGGGACGATGTCACGCATGGCGATGACGTTCGCAAGAAGCGTACGGGGTTGAGGTCAAGGCGGGCCATTGATCTTGGCCCGCCTTGACACTTGATCTTGACGGGCAAGCCATATTCACGCCATGACAGTCGCCCGTGTCAGCACTAAGGGAGCGCGCCGCTGGCTGGCCGGCCATCCGTGGATCTATCGCACCGATGTCACCGAGCGTCCGATGATGGATCCCGGAGCGGTTCTCGTCCACGACAATCGCGGCAAACCACTTGGCTGGGCGCTGTGGAGTCCGCTTTCGGAGATCTCGCTGCGGCTCCTCGACAAGAATCCGGATGCGATTATCGACCAGGCTTGGTGGGACGAGCGCATCGCATCAGCGATCGCGCGGCGCGTCCCGCTGGAAGATCACACCAATGCGCTCCGCTTGATCCACGGTGAGGCGGACGGCTGTCCGTCGCTGGTATGCGATCGGTACGACGATTGGCTGGTCGTGCAATTCATGAGCGCGGGACTCGAGCGGTTCCGGGAAGAGATCCTCGTTTCGCTGAAGTCACTCGTCGAACCATCGGGAATTCTGGCCCGCAACGACGTCCCGCTTCGCTCTAAAGAAGGACTGCCAAGAGAGACCATCGTACTCTACGGCGAAGTTCCACGCGAGATCGAGGTCCACGAGTACGGAGTGAAATTCCTCGCCGCTCCCTGGACCGGACAAAAGACCGGCGCGTTCCTCGATCAGCGCGAGAATCGACACTTCGTCGGGACTGTTGCGCGTGGACGCGCGCTGGACTGCTTCAGCTATCACGGATCGTTCGCGTTGCACCTCGCCAGAAAAGCGACTCACGTGACTGCTCTCGACGCGTCGGGACCAGCGCTGATGAGGGCAGCGGAAAACGCGGCGAGAAACTCACTCGACAATATCTCGTTCGTCGAGGCGAACGCCTTCGACTATCTGCGGGAAAAGGAACGGGAGGGCATCACCTTCGACACCATCGTGCTCGATCCACCGGCTTTCGCCAAAACGCGTGCGGCGCTGCCCGGTGCAATGCGCGGCTACAAGGACATCAACCTCCGCGCGATTCGACTGCTCGCTCCGGGCGGGCTCCTATACACGGCGAGCTGCAGCTTCCATCTCACCAAGCCGCTGTTTCTGGAAATGCTGCAGGACGCCGCCAGCGACAGCGGCCGCCGCGTCGCAATTCGAGCTATCACCGGTCAGCCACTCGATCATCCGGAGGTGCTCTCGATTCCGGAGACGGGGTACATCAAAGGGGCGCTGCTCGAGGTAATGGATTGAAGCGGATTGGGCAGGATGGACTGCGAGCGGCGAACCAACCGCCAGTCGGTTCGCGGCTCGCAGCGCATATCGATTTATCCGAGCTGACAATCGGGACAAAAGTACGTGGACCGCCCTGCCTGTACGATCCGCGTGATCGTACCCCCGCAGCGCCGACACTCCTTGCCTTCTCTGTCGTAAACCGCAAAGCGCTCGCGGCGGCGCTGGTCCGTATAGCGTCCCGGACGCCGCCGACGCGGACTGAGTACCAGCCTGATCGCCGCGACGAGCTTTTCCAACTTTTCTCGCGGCAATTTCGCGGCAGGCTTCCGCGGATCGAGCTCGGCTTCCCACAGCGCTTCCGCCGCGTAGATGTTGCCGAGGCCGGCGAGAACGGACTGATCCATTAGCGCTGGCTTGATCGCCACTTTGCGGCGCTGCAAGACTTTCGCGAGATAATCGGCATCGAGGGTTGGGTCGCTCGCTTCCTTGCCAAGCTTCGGCAGCGAGGAGCTGCCTTCCCTGTCGAGAGTGATCGACGAGAGTGCGCGTCGATCGACCAACGAGACGCGGGTGCCGTCATCGAGCTCGATTACCGCCCGAGCGAATCGATCGAGCTCGTCACCGGTCGTGCCGATCGCCCAATCGCCGTTCATGCGAAAATGGACGACAAGGGTATCACCGCTGTCGAGTCCAAGCAGCTGGTGCTTGCCTTTTCGTTCGATGGTGCGGATCTGTTTTCCTTTCGCTCGCCGTGAGCTGGCCGGTGGAAGCTTGCGTTTCAGCGCTGGATGTATCGCTCTTACGACTGCG
The DNA here is from genome assembly GCA_036506035.1 of Gemmatimonadaceae bacterium. Taxonomy (GTDB): domain Bacteria; phylum Gemmatimonadota; class Gemmatimonadetes; order Gemmatimonadales; family Gemmatimonadaceae; genus UBA4720. The sequence goes on from DASXSL010000045.1 coordinate 8,588, forward strand.
ATCGTCTTGCCCAACGCCGCG
>DASXSL010000046.1:0-5032 GCA_036506035.1 Gemmatimonadaceae bacterium
CGCGGCAAAAAAACACCGCCCAAGCCCGGGGATGTTGCCAATCCGTAACGCGTAGAGTCGACGAGGCTCGCGTTGACTCGAAACATCGAATACTGAAGCGGGGAGCGGAGAGCTTTGCAGCGTCCAAGCTGGGAGCAGCTGCCGGCTAGACAGCTTGGCGGCTCTACGCTCCCCGCTTCAGTTTTGTGGATGCCTAACCAGGGCAACCTTTCCTAAGTGTCGCACGTCCAAGTAGTCATGCGCGTTGCAACGATACTCCACGCAATAGTCATTGCTTCGATCGTAGCAGCTATCGGCTCGACCGCTGAGGCCCAGCAAGTCGACGTGATCCGCGGCCAGGTGGTCGGCCCGGAGGGCAAGCCACTCGAGGACGCGAAGGTTACGGCCACCTCCCTTTCCGGCAACGTCAACCGCAGCGCACGCACCGACAAAAACGGGCGCTACACCATCACGTTCCCCGGCGGGGAGGGCGACTACTTCGTCGAGGTCGCCGCGATCGGGTACGCCGCGCGCAGATTCGAGGTGAAGCGCACTGCTGATCAGGAGATTCTTGTTGCCGACGCGCGACTCCTTCGCGCCGCCGGCCAGCTCGACACGGTGAGAGTTGTTGGACAGCGCGATCGACCTGAGCGCAACGACGCAACCCCCGATATTAGCGGCAGCGAACGTCCTGTCGACAACAGTGCCGTGCCCGCCGATCAGCAAGGCGACATCGCGGCAATGGCTGCATCGCTTCCCGGCGTCACGCTGGTTCCCGGTCAAGACGGTGACCCTTCGGGTTTCTCGGTGCTCGGCCTTTCGCCCGATCAGAACAACACGACGCTCAACGGGTTGAATTTCGGCGGATCGAATCTTCCTCGCGACGCGAACGTTTCTACGTCACTGGTGACTACGCCGTACGATGTCTCGCGCGGTGGATTCAGCGGCGCGCAATTCCAGATTCGTGGACGGCCCGGCTCGAACTACATCACGCGCACAATGAGCCTGAACCTCGATGCGCCGCAGCTGCAGTGGACCGATCGGGCTGCGAGATCATTGGGTCAACAGTACAGCAATGTTTCCGTCGGTGGATTGCTCGCGGGACCAATCAAACAGGATGCGTCGTTTTACAATTTCGCGTATCAGCTCGGGAGACGAGCGAATGATCTGCGATCGCTTCTGAATACGGACGCGATTGGTCTGCAGACATCAGGTATCGCGCCCGATTCAGTGACGCGACTACTCGACATTCTACAGCGGCTAGGGATTCCTACGGTAACCGGCAGATTGCCATCGAGCCGACTTGGTCAGCAGGGCTCCGTCTTCGGCAGCTTCGATTTCGCTCCTCAATCATCATCGAGCGGCCAGGCGCTCAACCTCTCCTACAACGGAAGCTGGAACCAGCAGACGCCCGCTTCATCTCTCACGACTGAGCTCCCCGCGCACAGCGGAGACAGAACGAACTGGAACGCGGGTCTGCAGGGGCGCCATACCAATTATTTCGGCGTTGGAATCCTGAGCGAGACATCCGTGGGCGTCAATCGCTCGCGCAATTATGGATCCCCGTATCTGAACATGCCGAGTGGTACGGTGCGGATAGGCTCGGCGTTTCCGGATGGATCGAGCAGCATCAAGACGGTGTCGTTTGGCGGCAGCTCCAACCTGAACACGAGCCAAACGAACACGAGCACTGAGTTGACGAATCAGCTCTCCTGGTTCAGCGCCAGCAACAAACATCGGATCAAGTTCACCACCGAGCTGCGCCGAGATGCGTTCACGCAAAATCAGCAGACGAATACGCTGGGGTCATTCACCTTCAACTCATTGGCGGATCTCGAGGCGCAACAGCCGTCGTCGTTCAGCAGGCAGCTCTCGCCGAAGATCAGGAGCGGCAGCCAGTTCATCGGCGGACTCTCGCTTGGCGATTCCTACAGAAAGAGTGACGACCTGCAGCTACAGTACGGAGTTCGACTCGACGGCAACCGGTTCTCCGCTACACCAACCTTCAACCCCGATCTGGAAGCAGTCTTCGGTGAGCGCAACGACCGAGCGCCAAATCACGTCTATGCGAGTCCGCGCATCGGATTCTCCTGGAGCTACGGAATGGCTCCGCAGATCGCGGGTTTCGCCGGCGCCGTGAGAGGTCCGCGCGCAGTCGTGCGAGGTGGAATTGGCCTCTTTCAGAATACGCCGAATACGACGCTGATCAGCGGAGCGATCGACAACACTGGGCTGGCCAGTGCGCTGCAACAGGTACTCTGCGCCGGTCCGTCTACGCCGACGCCTGACTGGAACAGCTACTCAAACGACCCGTCTACGATCCCGTCGCAGTGCGCAGATGGCAGTGTATTCGCGAGCACTGTCCCAAACGTCACCTTCTTCGCGAAAGACTACGCAGCCCCGCGAAGTCTGAGATCGAACCTGAATTGGAACGGTCCGCTACTCAACAACCGGTTTATTGGGAACGTCGAGGCGACCTACTCGCGCAACATGAATCAGTCGGGAATCGTCGATCTCAATTTCAATCCGGTGGTGCAGTTCACGCTCCCTGACGAAGCGCACCGACCCGTATTTGTGCAAACGACGAGCATTGTTCCGACGACCGGCGCAATTGCGTCGCGCGATGCAAGAGTGAGCCAGCTTTTCTCGCGCGTCACCGAGCTCCGTTCCGATCTCCAATCGGATAGCAGGCAGCTCAGATTCAGCCTGTCACCGTCGACATTCAACAGCAACTACAGTTGGGGTCTGTCGTACGTGTACTCCAATCTGCGCGAGCGGATTCGCGGCTTCAACAACACCGCCGGCAATCCTCTCGACATCGAATGGGCCAGGTCTGCGTTTGATTCGCGCCACCAGATCCAATACAACCTTGGCTATAACTTCTTCGACGCGGTTCGGGTCAACTGGTTCGGCAACTTCCGCTCTGGAACGCCTTACACCCCGATCGTCTCCGGTGATGTCAACGGCGATGGCTACGCGAATGACCGCGCGTTCGTCTATGATCCAGGCACCATTGTAGACCCCGAGCTTGCGACCGCGATGCAGTCCCTCCTCAACAGCGCGAGGGGCAATGCGCGCGATTGTCTGCTCAAGCAGCTCGGCACTCTTGCGACACGGAATAGCTGCCAGGGGCCGTGGACATCGCAGGCGACGATGTCGATATCGTTCAATCCGCTCAAGTTCCGGATGCCACAACGCGCAACCGTTTCACTGCAGGTCGGCAACCCACTCGGCGCGGCCGACTTGCTGCTGCACGGCAACAATAATCTGCGTGGGTGGGGACAGTTCTCGTTCCCCGATCCGACGCTGCTGGCGGTCCGCGGGTTCGACCCGCAGACGCAGCGATATAAATACGATGTGAATCAGCGATTCGGATCCACTCAACCCGCACTCACTGCTGTGAGAGCGCCTGTCACCGTAACTGCAATGATGCGGTTCGACCTCGGACCGACGCGCGAGCGGCAGGCGCTCACTCAGCAGCTCGATCGCGGGCGGACGCTCAAAGGGACCAAGACGCCGGAGCCGATGATCAAGGCGATCTATGGAAATGGTGGGATTCCAAATCCGCTCTCGACGATCCTTCGACAGGCCGACACCCTCGAGCTAACGGGGCCGCAGGCGGACAGCATCGCGACCATGAATCGGCGTTACGTGATCAGTCTCGACTCGATCTGGTCGCCCGTCGCGAAATACCTGGCCGCTCTTCCCGACAAGTACAACAAGGACGAAGCGTACGCCCGCTATCAACGCGCCCGTGAAACTTCAGTCGATCTGCTGATCAAGCTGGTACCCGCAATCAAGCAATTGCTGACCAGCGAACAGCGCAGAAAGCTACCGACCTTCATCTCGAGCTACCTCGATACCCGTTATCTCGCGTCGATTCGATCCGGCACGGCCGGCGCGGGCATGGGCGGCCCGATGATGTTCCCCGGCGGTGGCAACGTTTTCGTTGGTGGCGGCCCGGGTGGCCCCGGTGGCGGCCAGGTAATCATCATTCGCAATTAGTAATGGCAGTTAGTCCGCACTTCGCAGTTAGTCCCCCAATTCGTAGTTAGTCAGCAGTCCGCAATGCCGTTGGACCGCAGTCCGCAGTACTTCTAAAAAGGAATTTCCGATGACGAAATTATCCCTCGGCCTTACCGCGTTTCTATTTTCACCAGTCCCAGCCGTAGCGCAATCACTGCCGCCGATTCGGCAGCTCGGTCCCGTGACCACCGTCGCGAAGGAGCCGCTCGGCGCGGTGTCGACAGTACGGCACCTTCCCGATGGCCGTGTGATCGTGAACGACATCCTCGGCCGGCGCGTCGTGATGTTCGACTCCACTCTCTCGTCGGTGACAGTAATCGCCGACACCACCAGCGCGACGGCGGGCGCTTATGGCGTTCGTCCCGGCGGTCTCATCGCTTATCGTGGAGATTCGACGCTGTTCGTCGATCCGGCTTCACTCTCGATGCTGCTGATCGACCCCAGCGGAAAAATTACGCGCGTCATGTCTGCTCCGCGCGCGCAGGATGTCGGTTTTCTGGTCGGCGGACCATTTGGCAATCCGGGCTTCGATCCAATGGGGAGGCTGATATATCGCGCGCCTCCGAATTTCGCAGCGATGCGGCCACCGCCAACGTCTGGAGACCGTCTCCCACAGTTTCCAACTCCGCCAGATTCAGCGGCACTGGTGCGATATGATTTGACTACTCGGAAAGTCGATACCGTGACGTTCTTCAAGACTCCCAAGTTCAGCATGAACGTCACGCGGTCGTCCGACGGCGGAATTCGTGTGTCGTCGATGATCAACCCGCTGCCGCAGGGCGACGACTGGGTACTGCTTTCTGACGGGACTATCGCACTCGTGCGGACGAAAGACTATCACGTCGATTGGCTCAATCCAGACGGTACCGTCACGTCGTCTCCAAAGATTCCGTTTCAGTGGGAGCGACTGACGGACGAAGCGAAGGTCGCTTTCATCGATTCGGCGAGAGTCGCGATCGAGAAGGCGCGCGCGAGCGGTCAGTTCGGCGCCGGGAGTGGTCCGCAGATTGTCGCCACTGGTGGGGCA
>DASXSL010000047.1:0-60923 GCA_036506035.1 Gemmatimonadaceae bacterium
GCGACGGTTGGGATGTTGTATTTGAGCTGAGTCCAGACCCTACCTCCATCAGCGGAGTAGAAGGCGCCGAACTCGGTACCAACGAAAAGGAGATTTGCATTCCGCGGATGCTCGCGAATCACCTGCACTGATCCGTTCGCCGGAAGATTGCCGCTAATGGACGTCCAGTGCGCGCCGTAGTCCGTGCTCTTTAGCACGTACGGCTTGAAGTCATTGTTGCGATGGTTGTCCATCGTCGCGTACACCGTGCCTTCATTGAGCTTCGAGGCAACCACTCGGCTGACGTAAGTCCGATCGGGAACGCCAGGGAACTTGGTGTACCTGGTCCACGTTGCTCCGCCATCACGGGAAACCGATAGCACGCCATCGTCGGTTCCGACGTAGAGCAGTCCCTGCCTGAGCGGCGACTCGTCAATGGTGGCGATGTTGCCATAGTCGGCCGTGCCCTGATGGCGCGCGATTGCATCACGAGGCCAGATCTTCCCCATCACTGGCAGGCTGTCGCGATTGAGCTGTCGCGTGAGGTCGGGACCGAGCCTCACCCATGCATCACCGCGATTGGTGCTCTTGAAGAGATAGTTCGCGCCGAAGTAGAGTGTGTTGTGATCGTAGGGTGAAATGAGCATCGGCGAGCTCCAGTTCCAGCGGTAAGGCTTGGCGCCAAACTCCGGAAGGGGCTTGATGGTTTTCTGCTCACCGGTGCGAACGTCGAAGCGGACTATGTCGCCGCCTTGTGATTCGCCGTAGACCGTGTTCGGATCGACGGGATCGATCTGGGCGTAAAAGCCATCGCCGCCGGTCGTGCGGATCCAATCCGCGTTCGTAATACCCTGGCGATTTCTGGTTTGGCTCGGCCCACCCCAGCTGCTGTTGTCCTGCAAGCCACCGTAGACGTAGTAGAACGGTTGGCGCATATCCGTCGCGATCGCGTAGTACTGTGAGATCGGCAGATTGGGAACGAAATCGACCGTGCGTCCGCGATCGTGACTGATGTAGACTCCGCCATCAGAGCCGATGATGAGATGATCCGCATCGGTCGGGTCGATCCACATCGCGTGATGATCAGAGTGCGCGCCGCCAGCGGTAGTGCGGAAGGTTCGCCCGCCATCGTTCGAGACGAACAGCGGCACGCCCATGAAGTACACGCGCTCGGGATTAGTCGGATCGACGCGAATCTGACCCATGTACCACGGATAGGAGAACGCGGTGCCCGTTTTCTGCCAGCTCGCGCCCCGGTCGTCGGAGCGATAGATGCTCGCTTCAGTGTTGCCTTGGGAGGCATTGTTGCCAGTGACTTTCGTCTCGATCGTCGCGTAGACGATGTTCGGACTCGACCTGCTGACATCGAGACCGATTCTTCCGATATCGCCTTTCGGCAATCCCTCGGTCAGTTTCGTCCAAGTATCACCACCGTCGATGCTTTTCCAGATGCCGCTGCCCGGGCCGCCACCCACGTAGGTGTATGGGCGTCGCTCGCGCTGCAGCGACGCCGCGTAAATGATGTCGGGATTGCCCGGATCGAAGATCACGTCGGTGAATCCAGTGTGAGTATCGATGTTCTTTACGTTCTTCCAGGTCTTTCCACCGTCAGTCGAGCGGAAAAGCCCGCGGTCGCCACCAGCTCCCCAGAGGGGGCCGGTCGCGGCGACGAAAACGATTTGAGGATTGGTTGGATGGACAATGATTCGGCCAATGTGCTCGGACTTCCTGAGGCCCATGTTGGTCCACGTTCGCCCGCCATTCTCGGACTTGTAGACTCCATCGCCCCACGAAGAGCTGCGCTGGTTATTGTTCTCCCCTGTTCCCACCCAGATGATGTCGGGATTGCTCGGCGCGACAGCGATGTCGCCAATCGATGCAGCGCCCTGATGATCGAAGATCGGCTCCCACGTCGTGCCGCCGTTCACAGTCTTCCACACCCCGCCCGATGCCGATGCGACGTAAAACAGCTCGCCGAGCCGTTCACCGATTTGCGATTTCGGACCTTCTGGAACGGCGAAATCGACCACTCGGCCGCTGGTGATGGCAGGTCCGATCGATCGCCACGGCAACTCTGCGAGCCGCGCCGAGTCTGCGTCGAAGACGACGGGTGTCGTCTTCCCTGTCGGCGTTGCCTGAGCGCGAAGGTTGATGGAAACGGAGGGCGCGAGAAACGCGATCGCGAGGACGGCGCGCGAAAACGTGTGCGGCATTATGTGAGCAGGTGAGAGGACCGGGATAATCTCATTCACGGCCGGAAGTTTTGCCAACCGTGATCTTATGGACTCGAGGGTGAGGCCATCGCCGCGACGTCGACATCGATGTTGATCGCCGTGCCGTTCCACGTCTGGGTTACATCGTACATCCCCTGCCATATACTCGCCCATGGAAAACCGACATCCTCCGGATTCTTGTTGACGGAAAAGCCCGACGAAGTCGTGAGCCAGAAAACCGCCGAGCCGGTTCGGTTCATGTCAGCATAAGCCCGACGAACCCCGTCGTAAATCGCAGGGGCGTTCGCCTTGTGGACGTAGATGCCCGGCCGGAAGCGTCCATCTGCCAACACCTGCTGCACCCAGGCGCGATAGTACGCATCCATCGATGCCGGAATCGAATCCATGTGCTCGATGTCCAGATAGATCACGGTTCCGCCGGAAAATCCTTCCGATGCCGTTTTCGTAACCGCATCGATTGCGTCCGTAATTCCCTGCTCCGTTGTCAGCAGTGTTCTCGAGCAGGTAACGGCTCCCGACTGGAGCTCAGCGAGCGTGGGCGGTGTTACGACTCCGGCACGCGCAGGTGGCAGTGAATCGAAACCAGTAGGCAAAGCCCGATTGAATAGTGGTGGCAGGATAACGTCGGGAACGCCATCGAAGGTCTGTTGGCCCACAAATAAGACCGCGAGTCCCCAGCCCATCGATGTCAGTGCCGCACGCTTTCCCATCCACGATGGATCCCTGTGACAGGGAGCCTGGAGATAATAGCCGGCCCACTCGTAAGGTGATGACGGCTTGAGCCACGCTGTCATTGCTGCATCACCTGGATAGATGCTGGTGTCGAATCCGGGATGATTGTTGGCACCGCCCGGAGCCGGAGTCGGCGTTTCTGTAATCCGGGTTTCGGTGCACGCGCTAACTACAATGGCGATCGCTGTCGCCAACGCTCGCCGCAACACCCATTGCCGAGGAACTTTCCGCTCTCTAATCTGATGCATGCGCTCGAATCTCGTTCTGGTGATCAGCCAGCTGCTACTCATCTCAAACACCGCAGCCGCACAGAAAGATTCCGTCGCGCCGCTTCCTCCTGAAGGACCATCTGCTCGAAGGTGGATCGTTCCAGTTGGACTTGCTGCATCGGTGGCCCTGGATCCAGAGCTGCGTGAATGGTCATTCCATCAACATTCTCGTTCGCTCGATCGCGTCGCGAAATCGGCAAATACCCTCGGCACCGCTCAGCGTATTGTCCCTGGGCTGGCCCTTACTTACGCCGGAGCGCTGCTGACGCATCGCGAGTCTCTTGCAAACGGCACGCTCAACACTGCTGCTGCCTACGTCGCAAGCGATCTCGTCGAGTCAGCGCTCAAGCCCGTCATCGGACGCGAGCGACCTCACGTTGAAGGTAATTCGCACCGCTTTCATCCCTTCACCCAAAACGGTGACTGGCACTCGCTGCCGTCGGCGCACGTCGCGCACATTGCATCGATCACTCAGGCGATTTCAATGCAGACGCATTCCTCGCTGTTGAGCACGCTCGGGAATTCGCTGGTCGTGCTGGTCGCCTGGGATCGCGTGTACGAGGATCAACACTGGACCAGCGATGTCGCCGCCACGATTGCACTGAGCAGACTGGTCAGCTCGGCGACGATACGCTGGATCGAATCACGCCGCGAACCACACTGACCAACACTGCAACCAGCGGGGCAGTACTTATATAGTAGTACCGACCATCGCTTCGACCTCGTCCACCCCAAAGCCTGCCATGATCCGATTTTCTTCTCGTCGTCTCTGGCTGACGGCGTGCGTGCTCCTCTCGCCGCTTTCTTCCAGTTGGGCTCAGCTCGCGTATCAGTCCCCGTCTGCCGATCTGCTCAAGATTCTCGAAGCTCCGGCAAATCCGGTTACGTCCGTTAGTCCAAACCGACAATGGCTGCTGGTGACAGTTGGCGATCCACGCTCGATCACCATCAGCGAGATGGCTGATTCCGCGTACTACCTCGGCGGGAGCAAGATCAGGGCGAATCCGGACTATCGCGTGGAGAACTATGGAATTCGCTCCGGAACTGTGACCAGCATCGATGGGAAAACGACGCGATCGCTCGAAGTGCCTGCCGGTGGACGGATCGGGGCGGCAGCGTGGTCGGTGAGCGGTGACAGGCTTGCTTACACGAGCATCAACAAAGGCGCAATGTCAGTCGATCTGCTCGACTTGCCGGGTGGGAATCTCCGTCGCGTCACTGGCTCTGGATTGTCGGGGAAGATTGGCGATCTGGATTGGTCGCGCGACGGAAAGGATCTCGCGTTCACCGTGACTACACCCGCCGGCACTGCGCTTTGGGTTGCCGACGTTGGTAACGGTACTGCGCGCCGACTCACTCCTCAGAGTCTCAACTTCACGACGGCACACGCCAATATTGTCGACGATGCCGGCTGCAACTGGCTCGCTGGAAAGGCACCGCTCGTATGCAGGCTTTGGCCGGCGAATCGGGGCGCACCTCCAAAAATCTCGGACGTTCCCTCGGGAGTGATCGTTCAGGAATCGTACGGACGCTCCGCACCGGCCCGCACTTACGAGTACCTGTTGCAGAGTCCGACTGACGAAGCATTCTTCGACTACTACTTTACCGATCAGATCACCCTGGTTGGACTCGACGGCCGCCTTACCCCGGTCGGCCGGCCGGGAATTCACACCCGCGTCACTCCATCGCCCGATGGGAACTACCTGCTCGTCGAGACAGTGCAGCGGCCGTACTCCTACCAGGTGCCGATGGACGTATTTCCGTCACGCACGGAAGTATGGAGTCTGAACGGAAAAGTGCTGCGCGAGATACGAAACTCGCACGTCGCAGAAGAAGCGCCGAGCGCGCGTGACGCAGTATTACCGGGTATCCGCAGCGTTAATTGGCGGCCCGACGTGCCAGCGACTTTGGTGCTGGTCGAAGCTCTCGACAGCGGCAATCCACGCAAATCGGTACCGAAGCGAGATCAGGTCTCGCTCCTTTCGGCGCCATTCACTGGTGCCGCCAAACCCTTCGTGCAGACGGAGTATCGCTTTGGTGGAATTACCTGGGTCGCTCCCAACACCGCGTTCCTCATCGACAGACTGTCGCGTGGCGCGAGACGAAGAGTGTGGATGATCGACCCGAGCGTTCCCAACGGCGGCACCCCGAAGCTGGTTTGGGATCGGAGTGCCGAAGATCGTTACTCGGATCCTGGATCATGGGTAATGGTGCTCGACCCGGCGACGGATCGACTCGTGCCACTCCGCTCGAGCGACGGCAGTTATCTCTACCTGCGTGGCAACGGTGCGTCGCCCGAAGGCGACAAGCCATTTATCGACCGATTCAACATCGCCACCGGGCAAAGCGAAAGACTGTGGCAATCGGCGCCGCCGAATTTCGAGGAAGTCCTGCAGGTAGTGGACCCGGACGCGAACCGCGTCATCACCCTGCGTGAATCTCCGACCGATCCGCCGAATGTCTTCGTCCGCAATCTGAAAGCCAAGTCTCTGACACAGATCACCAGGCTCGGCGACCCTGCTCCCTATTTCGCCAACGTCAAGAGCGAGCTCATTACCTACACCCGTCCCGACGGAGTCAAGCTGTCCGCGACTCTTTACCTGCCGCCTGGTTACGACAAGTCGCAGGGACGATTGCCGTTTTTCTTCTGGGCGTATCCACGCGAATTCCAATCGGCCGACGCGGCCTCTCAGCTGAGCGGATCTCCGTACGAGTTCAAGCGGCCCGGCCGGCAGAACTACATGATGCTATTGATGCACGGCTATGGAGTTCTCGACGGTCCGACGATGCCGATCGTCGGCACCAACGGGAGGGAGCCGAATGACACCTACGTCCAACAGCTCGTCGCCAGTGCCCAGGCTGCGGTCGACAAGATCGTCGAGATGGGAGTTGCCGATCGCGACCGCATTGGAATTGGCGGCCACTCCTATGGCGCATTCATGACGGTCAACCTGCTGGCGCACTCCGACATCTTCCGCTCCGGCATCGCCGAGAGCGGCGCCTACAATCGCACACTTACGCCCTTCGGATTTCAGGCGGAGCCGCGCACTTACTGGGAGGCGCCGGAAGTGTACAACGCGATGTCGCCGTTCAATTACGCCAATAAGATCAACGAGCCTTTGCTGCTTATCCACGGTCAGCGTGACGACAACTCGGGCACTTTCCCGATTCAGTCAGAGCGTCTCTTCGCCGCGATCAAGGGCAACGGCGGCAGCGTTCGCTACGTTCAGTTGCCGCTGGAGCCGCACGGCTACACGGCGATCGAGACCCAGCGGCACCTGCTGTGGGAATACATCAACTGGCTCGACAAATACGTGAAGAACGCTCCACCGCGTCCCGCTACTTCGGCGACGGCAACGTCACCAGCACCGAAGTAGCAAGCAGAACCAAGGCGCCAAATGTCAGCTCCATGGTGGCGGAGCGGCGGATCGTTTCCTCACTGCCGCTCTCGCCGAGCGCCGGACGGACACGCCTCCAGTTCCACGCGCCCATCGTCACCACGCCGAGCACGAATACGAGCTTGACGATAAGCGCCATCCCGTAGCTCGTCGTCCAGAGCGACGAGAGTCGCTTGAGATGCATCCACGCCGTGGTGAGCCCGGTAATCGCAACCACTGTTGCCGCGGTAAGAGCGAGCGGTGAGAACGCGTTCACGAGATCGCACACCAGCTCGGCGCGTGACAAACCGGGAGGGCCCGCCCTGATCACGCCGCGAATTCCAATCAGAGCCAGCACCAGCAGTGTGCCGAGCCAGGTCGACACCGCATAGACGTGAACGGCATTGATTTTCCCGGCGCCTCGTCCGGTGTAAACCGGCTGCAATACGGCGACGAGAATTCCAATTGCGGCGAGCGTCCAGCCAATCCCAGCTGACGCGCGTACAAGTGCAAATCCTATCAGAGCGAGCAGCAGCAGGCCCATCCTGAATTCGAACGGCTTGATGTTCTTTGGCAGCGCTTCCACGAACGCTTTGTGCTCTGTGATCGAGCTGACGTAGGTGCGCCGAGGAATGAGATGAAGAGCAAGACGACGCCGATGAGCCCAAGCATCGCGGCGTTGTCAGCGCGCAGCATACGCCGTGCTTCGGAGGAGATTCCGCGTACCTGACGCACGACGCCGAAACGGAACCCGACCGCACCAATTGCCAGGAAGAAGCCGACGAACTGCACCAGCTGGAACAACGCTTCAGTAAATGAGAATCCCGGCGGTGGCCCTCCGGGTGGACGCGCTCGCTGCGTTGCCTGTGCTGCTACCTGAACGAGATCGATCATTGTGCTCCAGTGGTTTTGCTCTCCGGCGCTCTCTTGATAAGGGATGAGTCGTAGTGCGCCAGCAAGTCAGCCGGGCCGTCGTAGATCTCCGCTGCGCCCTTCAATCCTGAGTCCGTCCAGCCTCCCGATCTGAATGCGATAGTAGGAACGCGCGCCTTGCCAGCTGCCTCAATGTCGTACGGCGTATCGCCGATCATTACGAGTTGAGTGGGAGGAATGCTGCTTTCCTCGATCGCGGCGTGAACGATGTCGGGGTCTGGCTTCGATCTCTTGGCGTCGCTGGCGGTGGCTTTCTCTTCCATCAGATCCGCGACCTGAGCGGCCTTGAGCAATCCCTTCAGCTCCTCATCCTTTGCCGAAGTTGCAACGATTGCCTTGAGGCCGTCCGCCCGCACGCGAAGCACCAGCTCGCGCGAGCCTTTCAGCGGGCGTAGGTGCGGCAGGTATTTCTCGCGGAATATTTCGGAGCGTCGCTCCGTCAACTTTTTTCCGATCTTGCTGTCGCTGCTGACGCCGATCGTTTTGGGCAGGAGTTTGTCGGCGCCCATTCCAATGAGCGGCCTGACTACGGAAAACGGCACGTCGTAGCCAGCTTCCGCGAACGTGTCCACCCAGGACTCCGCATGTGCGTCATTGCTGTCTACGAGCGTGCCGTCGATGTCGAAGATTACGCCTTTGAGCAATAGCTATTTCAGATTCTTCTGTATCGATTCAGCCTTGGTCAGATGCTCCTGAATTACGGGCGCTGCTTTCTGAATCAGGTTCTTCAGCTCCGCAGTTTGCGTCTGTTTCGCCGCGTTCGTCGCCAGATCCAGAACCTTCTTGTGAGCATTTACCTCGGCGTCGATATAGGCCTTGTCGAAGTCCTTGCCCTTCGCAGTGGAGTTCAGGGTGTTGGTCTCGTCCTGCGCCATTGGCATGACCGGATCATCTGACGGAGCGGCGGGAGTGACATTCAGTTTTTTCGCAAGCGCGGCACCCTGGGCCCGGAGCTGGTGATGGTCGCGCATCATTCTCCGCGCAAACTCGCGAACGTCGGAGGATGTCCCCTTTGTCGCGGCAATCGAGCCCGCTGCACTGTCCGCCATGTTGGCCTCGTCCAGCAGCGCGACGATGTTCGCATCAGTCCAGGTGGCTGCGGGAGCGGGTGCCACTGCATTCGTCGACGTGTCTCCTGTAACGGTGGTCGACGCTGCTGCGGTCGTGTCCGCGCCGTAGTTCTCTTTCTTGCTGCATCCGGCGACGGCGAGCACTCCGACAGCCAGCACTGCCACTCTCGATCTCGTTCCGTTGATCAACATCGTAAACCTCTCCCTCCCATGCCAGGGATCAAGAAAACCGCTCGGTAATCGAGGCGGTGACTTCCTTTTTGCGGAGGGTGAGTCAGGCAAAAAGCGTACGCACCGCCGTTTTTTCGCTACTGCGTTCGTGCACTCTCTGTAGCCGGGCCGCTGATGCGAGTAAAAACATTGGCGTCGCTAAAACGGGAGAAGGCGCTTTTGACATCGAGGGCGAGCGTCTTGAATCTGTCAGCGGCACTGGCCGGCACGTGTACGGTGGAAAACAGAATCACCGCGAACAAATCGCCGTTGACCAGCATTCCGCCGAAGCCAACGACGGATTGGATGCCATACTCCATGTCTTTTTCCGGCGAGGTCCTTTACCACTTCTGGTGACGGTTGTAATACGCTTGTAAGCTCGAGACCAAGCTCCTTGATGAGCTGCGAGATCATCGGCGCTTTTTCCACCATTTCTGGCGCCTGACGCGGTCTCTCGCAATCGGAGACTGCATTTCAGCATGTCGCCGAGGTCGAATCTGGTCAGATCGTAGGTCATGGCGTAGTGTTCATGTCCTTTCAACGGGTTACCATGTCAGATTCCGTTCGCTCCCGCAACGTTCGCAAACTGTGCACCTACAGCGCAATTCTGCTCGCGGGGGTGATCGCCTGTGCCGCCAGCGTCGGCGGTCGTTCGAGCTCATCTCGGCTTCCAATCGTGCGCGCCGACACCGCCGCACTTCGCAGGAAGCTCGATTCAATTGCCGACGCGCATCACGGCGTCGTCGGTTACAGCGTCATCGACCTCGAGACGGGCGAGAGAATCAGCCGACGAGGCGACGAGACTTTCCCCACTGCCAGTCTGATCAAGGTGGCAATCCTGGTAACCGTTTACGATCTGGTCGCAAAGGGACAGTTATCACTCGATGATCCGCTCACCGTTCTCAAGATCGATCAGGTGCCGGGATCAGGAGTGATTCAGTTTCTGCACAATGGTACGGTGCTGACAGTACACGACGCCGCCTGGTTGATGTCGACGATCAGCGACAACACCGCGACCAATCTGCTGTTGGACCGCATCATCATCCGTCGCGTCTGGGCAAAAATGGATTCACTCGGTCTGCAGCACACGCGCGTTCATTCGAAGAGCTTTCTGCGCAATTCGAGCGTAGCGATGGACAGCTCGATCAAGTACGGGCTGGGAGTAACGACGCCCAACGAGATGGCTCACTTGTTCGAGCTAATGGCCCAGGGGAAGGCGGTGAATCCGTCCGCTGACTCGGCCATGCTCGACATCCTGGAGCACAACGGCACGGATTTCATGCTGCAGCGCTATGCACAGGGCGCGCGTGCCGCGCACAAGGATGGGGAGACGGATGCTGTGAGAACCGAGTGCACGCTCTGGTATTTGCGAAATCGAATAGTGGCGTGCGTGATGACAAAGGAGAACAAGGATCAGCGCTGGATACTCGATAACGAGCCACAGCTGACAATAGCCAATATGGGATTGACCATCATCAACGCCTTCGGCGGAGTACCTCCGACGCCAGCGTCGCAGTAGGCTCTCTAGACTACTCGATTCCTGCCGCTGATCCGAGTGGCAAGCGCTCTCACATCCGACGGTGTGAGAAGCGTCTCGTAATGCGCGGACCGCTCGTCGTAATGAGTGAGTAGTTTCCCCGCGCCAGGCGCAATGACCGCGCGCTCGTAGTCCTCACCAGCAAACGCCTTCACTGCATGAATGTCGGTGAACTGGGTGATGGTGACGAACTCGACCTCATTGTTGGCTGCTTCTCGTCGGAGGAGATACGCGCCGGTGTAGCCCCTGATCCGGTGAATGCCGGGCAGCACCTCCGCGCGGAGCAGCTGCTCGTACTTGTCGGCATTCTCTCGTTTGGTCCAGCCGTGCCAGATTCTGCTGATCATACCATCCTCCTTCCTACCGCCTTCCCTACGCTGAATCTACCTCAGTGCCCCGTTCGCTCCACGGTTTTGCCGGTGAAGTTTTCGGTGCTCAGATCCTTCGATGCAAGAGAGCGAACGTACGCGGTCAGCATCCAGATCTGGTCATTGGTGATGCGTCCACCCCACGCCGGCATTCCATCCGGCCGGCCCTGATAGATCGATTCGAAAACTTCGGCCGGTGAGCCGCCAAAGTGCCAGCGCCCGTCCTGAAAGCTTGGTCCCATCGCGCCGGATCCTTCGGCACCATGGCAATCAAGACAGTTGTAGGCGATGAAGAGCTGACCGCCCGTAGCAATCGCCTTCTTGTCTCCCTCGTAGGGGCTTTTCAGGGGTATCGGTTTCACCGATGCAGGAAATCCCGCCGGCAGATTCTCCGGGTGCTCGACGAAACGCAGGCTATCGCCCGCCACAAGAAGCTGACCGCCGGTTTCTTTCGCTGAGGTCGAAGACGCAGCGACCGTACCCGACGTGTCCGTTCTAGCAGTGGTGTTATCGCGGCATCCAAAACCGCAAACTACTAGCAGGAAAAGTCTCGCAGTCCGCAGTTAGTCCCCCAATCCGTAATTAGTCAGCGATCCGCAATGCCGTTGATCCCTAATGCGCAGTCCGCCTATAATGAAAAAACGAACAGCTCCCCGCCCCAGCTCGTCCACCTCGAAATATCAGGCAAGGTAGTTCCTCGCTCACGCACATCGTACGGGAGATTCGCGGCAACGTCGCCGGCGATGAGCAACCCCATGTCACCACCGATCCCTGCATAAATCGCGACATACTGTTTTCCGTCAGGCCCAGTGTACGTGACTGGATTGCCAACGACACCTGATCCGACCTTGAACTGCCACAGAACTTTCCCGTTTCGCGCGTCGACCGCTTTGAACCAACCGTCGAGTGTTCCGTAAAACACGACACCACCCGCCGTCGCGAGCGCACCACCCCAAACCGGATACGGCTCCTTGATTCCCCACACTTTCTTTCCCGTCGTAGCGTCCCAGGCAATGAACTCGCCGCGATAACCGCCTGGCCCACCTTTCTCAGGCGCATTGCCGCCAATGAAGGGAGTGCCCGCGATATAGGTCACGGCACGCGCCTGGAAATCCATGCAGAGGTTGTTGGTCGGCACGTAGAAGAGACCAGTCTGCGGAGAGAACGCGGCTGGCTGCTGATTCTTCCCGCCCTCGAGACTCGGGCAAATGTCAGTGATGTTCTTGTCCTGCGCGGTCTTCTTGGTCTCGACCACTTTCGGTCGACCCGTTGCCAGATCGATCCCAGTCGACCAGTTCATCGGCACGAACGGCTCGGCCAGAATCACCTCGCCGGTGGTGCGATCGATCGTGTACGCAAATCCATTGCGATCGAAGTGCACCAGCGCTTTCCGGATTTGACCCTTGATCGGCAAGTCGACGAGAATGTTCTCGTTCACCGCGTCGTAGTCCCACATGTCATGCGGGGTTACCTGGAACGCCCAGACCAATTGACCGGAGTCGGCGTCGCGAGCGAGAATCGCCGCGGTCCATTTGTTATCCCCGGTACGCTGGCTCTCATTCCAGGGTCCAGGGTTGCTCGTACCGTGGTAAATAAGATTTAGCGCCGGGTCATATGAGATCCATCCCCACACTGCGCCACCGCCGGTTTTCCAGGTATCACCCGGCCATGAAGAAACGCCGAGGTCTTTGCCGCGGTCGTGCGCGTAGAAAGTCTTGAACTTCGGACCAACCTTGACGTCCTTATCCGGCCCGATGTTGTAGGCGCGCCAGACTTCCTTGCCGGTCGTTGCATCGAGCGCAGCAATCCAGCCTCGCACTCCCATCTCGCCACCGCTCGAGCCGACGATGACTTTCCCCTTCACCACGATGGGCGCCATCGTGATCGTCTCGCCACGCGCGAGGTCTCCCATCTTCGTGCGCCACACCTGATTTCCCGTCGCTGCATCGACCGAAATCGTGTGCCCGTCGAGGAGGTTGTAGAAGATTTTTCCATCGGCGTATGCAGCGCCGCGATTGACGACGTCGCAACACGCTCTGCCGATTGCCTGCTGTGCGTTATCAGGACGGAATTTCCATTTGAGTGGCTGACCGAGCTGCGCCAAGTCGATCGCGTAAGAGACGTTGGGGTAGGGCGTGACCACGTACATGGTGTTTCCGACCACCAGTGGCTGGCCTTCGTGCCCGCGCAAAACTCCGGTCGAGAACGCCCACGCCACCTTCAGATTCGCGGCGTTCTGCGGAGTAATCGAAGAGAGCTCGCTGTAGCGCGAGCTGGCGTAATCGCCGGCCGGCATTTGCCACTCGCCTGGCGGACCCGCGTGCGGCACTGCGATCCGTGCTCCGGAAACTGAAGAGCCTCCGGTCGCTGCGGCCGATGTCGGTTGCGGTGAAGAGCTGGTCGCGCTGTCGTTGGTGGCGCTCTTTGTACCTGCCGTGCACGCCGTGATTGCCAGCATGGCGGCGACGCTCTTCCACATTTGTTGCCCCGCTCTCCTGTCTGAACGTTTCACTGTTATTTCGGAATGAGGTAATCCTGAGCGGCGATGATCTGCCAACGCCCATTCTTACGCTGCCAGGTATCGGTAAACTGATATCGCCGGTCAAACGTGCCTTTGGCGCCTCTACCTCTCAGGTGCAGCACGCCGGTGATAACGTGCACGTCACCGAAATCATGGACCTTCATTCCTTCATTGCGCGCCCATTCGACCCGATCGGACCCGGTTACGCTCCTGATCACATCGCCCCGATTCATAACTACTGCGTTCTCGGTATAGACGAAATTCGGAGCGAGCAGCCGCTCGAACGTTTGCGTATCCCTGCGTACCAGGGCTGTCGTCCATTGATCTTCGAGTTTGATCGGCGGCAGTGATGACGACGGAATCGGACGTCCGCTTGTCTGCGTCGTCGTCGGTGCCTGTGGAGCGCCGCGACTCGACTGTGCAAGAGCAGGCGCCACAGCTATACCAACTAACAGAAAGGCAGCCGAATGACATCTCATCGCTCCTCCTCCTCGAGGCCTCTCACACAACGTACGGTATGAATCGCTTGCACTCCTTCATGTACGCTCCGTACGGCTCACCGATGGTTTCCAGCAGAGCACGTTCCTCTACACTCACCCGGTAGCTGTACAACGTCACAGTGCTCAAGGTGAGCAGCACGAAGCTGATCCAGTTTCCGAGCGACAGCCCGATACCGATGAACATCATCATCCCGGCTGTATACGACGGATGCCGCACCAGCCGGTACGGACCCGACCGAATCACTGGCTGGTCGGGTCTCGCCCTTACATCTCCCGTGAAATACTCACCCAGCGTGCGCCAGCAATAACGCCGCAACAGGCTGCCGAGCAGAAGCAGTGAGATCCCAACAGCAAACAGTGGAACCTGGAGTCGCGGCGGAAAGGCGAAGGCCGTAACAAAGGCAATTGGAAACGCGATGAGGAGCGCGATCCACTGCCCACCGAGCAGCAAGCGTAGCGATCCGCTGTCCTTGGAGTCGTCGCGCTTCACGCCCTCTACACCACTTCGCACGATTCTCCATTCAGGAGCGAACGCCCATAAGTACACCGCCCAGAAGACAAGCGCGTAGGGCCAGGCAAAAGGAAGTGGTCTCAAGGTCGGAGAATCGGTGAAGAGCTGTAAATAGCACCAATATTGCGCCTTCAGCAATTGTGACGATTGCATCACGCGAACCTCCTGAGCGCCCTCGTCGCGTTCTCATTCTCCCGTAGCGTCTGGCTGTCACTGGCGATCCTGCCCTTCGTCGGCGGCGGTATGATGGTCGAGATGGCGGCGACCAACACCATTCTGCAGACGATCGTCGACGACGCGATGCGAGGCCGGGTGATGGCGTTCTACACGATGGCGTTCCTCGGCACTGCTCCGCTCGGCAGTTTGCTGGCGGGTTTCGTCGCTGATCGCATCGGACCGATGAGAACGATTCTCGTCGGGGGCAGTAGCTGCGTCATCGCCGGAGGACTCTTCGCTCTGCGACTCCCCAAGCTGCGCGCGCGTGTTCGTCCGATCTACATTGAGCGCGGAATTCTGGCGGCTGCGGAGATCGAAGGAGGAGCAAAGGCTCTCTAGCGAGCGACAATCGTCACTCAGCTCCGCGGTTAGCCGATCGTGGCGTGTCGATGCCGAATATCAGCGCCGACATGCCGCCAACTTCAGTGCTTCGTTCCAGCTTTTCGCCGAGCTTCTGCGCAACCCTGATCGACGGCTTGTTGTCGGGGTGAATCACGCTGATGACGTGCGTCTTCCCCATTTGGTTGAAAGCATAATCCAGAAGAAATCGTCCGCCCTCGGTTGCGAATCCCCTTCCCTGGAACTCCGGAGAGATCGTCCAGCCGACTTCGAATCCCGGCCAACCTTCAGGGTTGGTGAATCCAATCCGCCCGATGAATCGGCCAGTTGCTTTTTCCTCAGCGGCGAAATAACCGTAGCCAAGCAGCTCCCAGTGACCGACCAGAAACGCCATGTGCCGCCACGCGTCGAGGCGCGACATCGGCTTCCCTCCAATGGTGTAGCGCATCACCTCCGGATCGGCGCATAACTTGTAGTGGTCCTCAAAGTCGCTGAGGCGATAGTTGCGCAGAATCAGTCGTTCGGTTTCGAGCGTGAGCTCTCCCATCGAAGAAATTCCCGGCCTGCTCTCGTAGATTAACTACGGACGCACCTCGTCGCCGCGACAATCAGCGAGGATTGATTGCAACAACCTCAAACAAAGCAACCGACACCGCCAGTCGCGCCGGTCGTACCCGCCGCGGCCGCTCGTTCAACACCAAGCCCGAGCGCCATCTACGAAGGCTTAAAAGCACAGCGCGATGTGCTCACAGGCCAGCTTCACGAGCTGGACGGCACGCGTAACGAGATCACGGGCCAGATGGAAGAGGCTGCCGCGGGATCGCCCGAGCACAAGGCGCTCGAGGATCGCTTGACCGACGTCGACGGAAGAATCAAGTCGGTCGATCAGATGCTAGCCGGCAATTCCATGCAGCTGGCGCAGGCAGCCGCAGTTCCCGGCGCTGTTGTCCCACCGCCGCCCTATGTTCCGAACGGCCCGCCCGATGAGGTGTACGTTCTCGCCGGCATCTTCATGTTCGTGTTCCTGTTGCCGCTATCGGTTGCTTTCGCCAGGCGCATTTGGCGCCGCAGCGCCGTCGCGGTCACGACGTTCCCTCGGGAGCTAGCAGATCGCCTGCTGCGCCTGGAGCAGACAGTCGAAGCAACTTCGCTCGAAGTCGAAAGAATCGGCGAGGGCCAGCGATTTCTCACCAGGCTCTTCACCGAGGGAGAAGGAGCACGCGCGATCGGTATTGGAGCCGCGCAACCAGTCGAGAAAAAGCTACCCCAGCGGAATCCTTGATTTGTTCTGAGTCAGCCAGCGATCGAAGGTCAGTAGCTCGGGATTGAGACTCTTGGTCTCGCTGATGCTCCGGGCGTCGCAGACATCCTGCTCGAATTCGCTGTAGAACTGGAACATATTGCCGAGGTCGTCGGCGCCCGGAAATCCAAATCCCCTGTACACCGCGGGTGTGATGGCGTTGTAGCGGACTTCCTGACCAAGCGCTTTGGAGAACGCCTTTGCCATCTGCACGCCGGTTAGGTGACCGCCCGCTACACCCACTCTCTTGCCAATCATTTCGTCACCCTCCTCGAAAATCGCGTAGGCGACCTTCCCAATATCTTCCGCGGCAATACCCGCCAGCTTCTTGGTGCCGAGGGGAAGCGTGATGGCAAGCTTTCCGTCAGGCCCTTTCTTTGGCCCCATTCCGAAATGGATGAAGTTGTCCCAATAGAACGAAGCCACCAGAAACGTCGTTGGGACTCCCAGTTCAGTGAAGATCGCATCCGCTTCGCCCTTGGCGTCGAAGTGCGGAACCTTGTACTTGCCCATTAGAGTAGGCATTCGATCGTCAGAAAGCGGGACGGACTGCCGCGTATCCTCCAGCGTCGACCAGATGACGTGCCTCACCCCGGCTTCCTTTGCCGCCTGTGCCATGTTGCGCGCGTGAGTCAGCTCCAGGTCTGGCTTCATATGCTCCCAGAAGAAAGTGACGCAGAATGCGCCGTGCGCACTCTCGAACGCTTTCGTGAGGCTCTTCACGTTGTCGACGTTGCCAGCAACCACTTCGGCTCCGGCATCCGCCAGCGCCTTTGCTTTATCCGAGTTGGGATCACGCGTAATGGCGCGCGCTGCGAAACCGCCTGTCTTGTCGTTCAGAATGGCGCGGACGAGCCCGCCGCCCTGGGCGCCCGTCGCTCCCATTACTGCAATGATCTTCTTGTCGGTTTTCTTGCTCTCGGGTTTTGCGGCGTCCGGCTT
Organism: Gemmatimonadaceae bacterium; assembly: GCA_036506035.1. GTDB lineage: Bacteria > Gemmatimonadota > Gemmatimonadetes > Gemmatimonadales > Gemmatimonadaceae > UBA4720. The sequence continues at coordinate 17,039 of DASXSL010000047.1, forward strand.
TTTGGGTGCTTTCTTTTTATCGGCCATTTGCGGTTCTCCTCATCGTTGGTCCTACCAGTTTCCCTGCTCTCCCATCACCTCGATCGCGCGGACCAGCCGGTCCGATGCATGACGCCAGTTCGTCTGCACGGCACGCTGCGCCGCAGCGGCATTTCCGGTACGAATGGCGTCGACGATTGCATCGTGCTCCGAGCCCGCCGTCGGCACAGTGTCGAGTAAGAGCGCGATGTACATGCGGATGTAACGCTCTGCCTGTGGCTTGACCGCTTCGTGCAGAGAAAGCAGCCGCGGACCGGAGCCTGCTTCGACGTAGCTCCGGTGGAATCTCTCGTCCAACTCGTAGAGCCGTCCGGCCTGCGTTCCTTTCGCCGAAGCAGCACGCCGAAATTCAGCGTTGATCGAAGCCAGATCTTTTGCCAAACGTTCCCGGTCATCTTCAGCTAACCGGGCGGCGCTTCGCGCCGCCAGACCTTCCAGCTCACCTACTATCTCGAGCAGCTCACCGACATCCTCACGCGTGAGCGGTGCGACGGTCATGCGTGCCTGGTGGGTAGCCGAAGCAATGACGTAGCCCTCTCGCTCCAGGCGTTGGAAGGCGGCGCGCACCGGTGTGCGGCTTACTCCAAAGCGCTCGGCGACTTCAGTCTCGACGATGCGCGCGCCCGGAGCGAGCTGGCCGCGGACAATCAGATTCCGAAGTGATTCGTACAGCCGGTTAGCCCGTTCAGTCGCGCCAGCGGCTCGTCGTCCCTGGTCTTGCGGGGCCCGCGAAGCGGCAGGTCGTCTCGGCACAGCGCCAATATAACGCCGCGTGGACAGCTTTCCTCGGCGGACCCGACTCGCCCTCGTCGATCGAGCGCACTTCGCCTCCCGGAAAACCTATCCATCGGCTTCCGCTTCTCGTCCGGGCTTGCGCTTCTCGCCGACCCTCCGTATCCTAGGCGAGATTTGTATACAATTGCGCATCCAAATTGGAGGCTTCATGTCTCTCTTCGTTCGGAAGGATCTGAGGTCGCTGCTGGCCGAGGCGGGAGCTGGCACGCTCAAACGCGAGCTCGGGCCGATCGCTCTCGTCACCCTCGGCATCGGGGCGGTGATCGGCGCCGGCATATTCGTCCTCAGCGGGGAAGTCGCCTCCCAACATGCCGGGCCAGCGCTCACGCTCTCGATAGTCCTCGCCGGCATCGCCTGCGCCTTCGCCGGCCTCTGCTACGCCGAGCTGGCGAGCATGATTCCAGTCGCCGGTAGCGCCTACACCTACGCTTACGCCACCATGGGCGAGCTGGTGGCGTGGATCATCGGCTGGGATCTCGTTCTCGAGTACTCGCTCAGCTCTTCGACGGTCGCTGTTGGCTGGTCAGGCTACGCTGTGACGTTGTTGAGCGAAATGGGAATTACGTTTCCACCTCGACTGACTGGCGCGCCAGGAACGCATATCTGCCTCCCGGATGGAACCCACGTCACTGCGCTCATCAATCTGCCGGCGATTCTGATCTGCCTCGCTCTCACCGGACTGCTGGTCCTGGGGATCCGCGAATCGGCACGCGCCAACACCACGATCGTCATCATCAAGCTGGTCGTGCTCGCCCTCTTCATTGGCGTTGGAGTCAACTACATACACACCGAGTACCTGCACCCGTTTATTCCACCTAACACGGGCACGTTTGGATCGTTCGGGTGGAGCGGAATCCTGCGCGGCGCCGGCATCATCTTCTTCGCCTATATCGGATTCGACGCCGTCTCCACTGCATCGCAGGAGGCCAGGAATCCGGGCCGAGACATTCCGATCGGAATCCTGGTATCGCTGGCGATTTGTACGGTCATTTATATCGCCGTCGGACTCGTGATGACCGGGCTTATTCCTTATCCCCAGCTTAACGTCGCTTCGCCACTCGCCCTCGCGGTTCAGACCACCGGCGTCAAGTGGCTGCCTCCGCTCGTCAACCTTGGAGCAGTTTGTGGAATCGCCAGCGTGATTCTCGTCAACCTACTCGCCCAGTCGCGCATCTTCTACTCGATGAGCCGCGACGGATTGCTACCGCCCCTCTTTGCCAGGCTGCATCCACGGTTCCGCACGCCGCACATCACTACTGCCATCACCGGACTGGTCGTCGCCATCGCCGCCGGCCTGTTTCCTATCAGCGTGCTCGGACAGCTGGTGAGCATGGGAACTCTGTTGGCATTCGCGATCGTGTCCACCGGCGTGCTGATTCTGAGGAAAATCGAACCTGACACCCCTCGACCGTTCAGGACTCCAGGGATGCCGTGGGTCCCGATTATTGGAACACTGATCTGCCTTTACCTGATGTCGGGCCTGCCGCTTCCTACCTGGATCAGGCTGTTCGTGTGGCTGGCGATCGGGCTTACCATCTACTTCGGCTACGGCCGGCTTCGAGCTGCTTCGATGCGCGCCCGACCTTTGGCTGATGCTGCCTAACGCAGAAGCCTGCGAGCGAAAATTCTGTCCCAGGTATTGAGCGACGGTTTGGGCTCGAGATTCACGTCAACGAGTCCAATCGTGTCGAAAAGCGGCAATATGGCTGGCACCGGCTTTGGGAAGCTGCGGAGATCCAGATCGGTGAATGAGAGCTGAAAAACACCGATCGCTTTTGCTTCCTCGAGCAGCTGCGCCTGCCGCGCGATGTAATCGGCCTGCATCTCCAGCGATGAGGTGAACACACCGCCTACCGACCACGACGCCCACCCGCCTTCTACAACCATTACCGGCAAGGCTCGTGAGCCTCTCAGGCGTGCATAGTAGTCGAGTGGTATCTGTTCGGGAGTCTTGAATCCACCCAGATACGGATAGGAGGAGAGGCCGAGCAGGTTCACGAACGGAAAATCGCGCAGATCCTGATCGATGCCGACGTACGAGCGCTGCTGGCCGAGTCTGCCCCACGCGGTTTCGACCTGAACGCTGACGTAGAGGGGGAGTGCTGCCGCGGATCGCGATCGCCGAATGTCCGACGCTGCGTCATTCGTCATTCTGACCACAGCGTTGTAGACACGGCGTGGCGCGGCGGCGCGAATGAGATTGGTCTCCGCAGCAAGACCGAGATAATCGGGATGCAGCATCTCGACCAATGCGCGAACATAGTTGCGATAGAGCCGCTGTATCGCCGGCTCGGTAATGCTTCGATGTGCGGCGACGAGCGCTGGTGACTCGCTTTCCCTCGCCAGGCCATTTGTAACATCGATTGTTACGACGAGGCGTAGATGTTTGCCGCGATAGTAATGCTCGAGGTCGACTCCATCTTTGCGCAGCGCGTCCTCGGGTGAAGTGCCGGCCAGCAGTAGCGCCCAGGGAACATCCAGATGCATGATTGCCGCATCTGCTCTCTTCGTCCAAATCTCCGCCGAGCGAATCGCGACGCTCACATCGGGCTTCGGTGGAATGATCGAAAACCCCATGAAAAAAGATCTTGTTCCCTGCGACGGGACGTCTGGCTCGCGCGTTGCCGGCGCGCATGAGATCGAGATCGCCGTAGCCAAGCATGCCAAGGTGAGCGCGGAATTCATCATTCGTCGACGCCTCCTGCGAGAACTGCAGCTCATCCCCCTTCCCGCGTCCCGCGTCCCGCGTCCCGCCTTCTCCAGAATCCCTTGCGTCTGTGCGCTGGAGCAACGAGCCGTTCGACAATGGCCAGCACACCATCGACAGCCAGAGCAAGTACCGCCGCCGGCAGCGCTCCGGACAGAATCATGCGCGTGTCGGCGAGTGCGAGGCCCGCCACGATCGGCTCGCCCAAGCCTCCCGCACCGATGAAGGCAGCAAGCGTCGCGGCACCGACAGTAATGACAGCAGCAGTGCGAATGCCAGCCATGATCACCGGAGCCGCGAGAGGGAGTCTCACCCATAACAATCGTTGCGCCGGTGTTGTGCCAAGAGCCTCGGCGGCGGCGACCGCGTCGGGATCGGCGTCGCGCACCCCAGTGAATGTGCCACGCGCAATCGGATAGAGCGCATACAACCAGAGCGCGACGAGTGCCGGCGTCACTCCAACACCAAGGAGCGGAATCATGAATGCGAGCAGTGCAATGCTCGGAATGGTCTGCAGTACTCCGAGCCCGCCAATAGTTGGCTCGGCGATGTGACGGGCCCGTTCGAGTCCGAGGCCAAGCGGGACCGCGATTATTACCGCCGCGCCGAGAGCGATTGCCACCAGCAGGAGATGTCGGAGCGTCAGCGAAAGCAGAGTCGTGCGGCGGTCCCACAAGTATTGCCAGAAGCCGGATCTCTGGGTGGACGTGGTGGCACCGGGAGTCTTTGCTCCATTGCCGACAAGACCCAACGCGCGCAATTCGTCGCTCGCCACCTGCCGCACGTCCTGTCCATCGACCTCCACTCGTCGATTGAGCTGTCTCATTGTTTTCTCATCGAGACGGTCGCTCAGGAGCGTGAGTGTCGCCAACGCAGCAGGCAGTCGCCGCTCGAGCTGACCCGAGACAAGCGCAGCTGCTTCGTAGGGAGGAAAGAAGTGGCGATCGTCTATCAGGGTGACGAGGTCGTAGCGCGCTAAAAGCCCGTCGGTGGAATAACCGTCGATCACGTCCACCGCACCCGAGGCAAGCGCCTGGTACTTTACCGCCGGCGCCAAGGGTCTCACCGCACGTGGTCGCAACCCGTAGACCCGAGACAATCCGACCAGACCATCGCTGCGGCCAATGAAGTCCGCGGTGAATCCCGCTGTGAGATGCGGACTCTCCCTCGCCAGATCGCTCAGGGTGCGAAGATGATACCGGCTCGCGGTGGCACGCGTGACTGCAATGGCGTAGGTGTTCTGAAATCCCAGCGGTGGTAGCCAGCGCGTGTGATATGCTTCCTCGAATCGCCGCGCGACGTGTGCGAACACCGCTCGGGGATCGGCAGCGATCGAATCAGACAAAGTGTCGTGCAGAATCGCTACCAGCCCGGTGCCGGTGTACTCCGGATAGACGTCGATGGCACCCGTACGCAGCGCCCCAAATGCGATCTCCGTCGCGCCGAGGCCCGGTCGCCGGTCGACGCTGAAGCCGCGGGACTCCAGCAGCTGCGAGAACATCTCTGCCAGCAGATACGATTCACCAAAAGGTTTTGAAGCAACGACGACGCCGGAATCCCGGCTCTGGCTCTTGGCGCTGGGCGCCAAAGTCATCGCCAATAGCAGAGCCCAGCACGAAGCTGTTCTCAAGATAGCAGTGCCTCCAGCCCCGCCCTCGCGCGCTCGATCAGTTGCGCGACGTATTCGGTCGCTGGCGCGCGAACCAGATCGTGCATGCCGCCCTTTTGTTCGATTCGTCCCTTGCGCATCACGACGACTTCGTCTGCCAGCCGAGCTGCTTCGGCGAGATCGTGAGTGACGAGGAGGGTGGTGACGGATAGGCTCCGGCGCAGTTGGTCGAATGATTGCTGGAGCTCTGAGCGCGAGATCGCGTCGAGTGCGCCGAATGGCTCGTCGAGCAGAATCACACCGGGTCGATCGGCGATGCTGCGCGCCAACGCGACGCGTTGTCGCTGGCCACCGGATAGCTCATGGGGAAAACGGGATCCGAACTGCGCAGCCGGAAGTCCCACCAGCTCGAGTGCTTCTCGCGCCGCGTTGTCTGGCTCCCGTCGCTCCTGCAGTATCGGAACGAGCGCTACGTTTCGCAGCACTCGCCAATGAGGAAGTAGTCCGCCATGCTGCTGGACATAGCCGATGCTTCGCCGCAGCAATACCGCCGATTCTGTTCGAACCTCCCGGTCACCGACCAGGATCTCACCACGGTCTGGCTCGACCAGTCGGTTGAAGCAGCGAAGGAGTGTCGTTTTTCCGGAGCCGCTCTCACCGACGAGAGCTGTCGCACGGCCAGCGGCAACGTCGATGCTGACATTGTCCAGGGCGACGACGTTCCCGAAGCGATGCGACACGTTGCGCGCACTCAGTGCAGCCGGCATGCGGTTAAGAGTGCATGCGCCGTCCCATTGTGTCGATGATTACGAGATAAATGAGCGCTAGTCCCATGAACATCAGTTGCGGCACTCTCAAAAGGCCATGCACTCCGCGCCAGGCAACCAGCTCACAGATCACAACGAATACGACGATCCGCAGCCACGGCTCGCGGATGAATCGACGCACCAGATAGTAGATAAATCCGGCTAACAAGCCCGCGACTGCTCCGGCGAGTACAACAGTCAGCGTACCGCCGGGCGTAAACACGAAAAAAGGACGATGTTCCATGTGCGCCACGACCCGCATTAGAAGCCGACCGCCGATTCCCAGCACTACCAGCCCAACCAGCGTACCACGCGTCAGCCAATATCTCAGCTCCATCGGCTACCTCCGCGACTCTCACGCATCATTACGGGCTTGCGACCCAACCGTTTCGGCGGACCTGTTGCATTAGTAAGTTCGCAGTTGCGGACTGCACCACTTGCCAGGAAACCATATGACACCGATTACGACTACCTCGCCCAAAACCCGCCGACTCGGCTCGCAAGGCCTGCATGCATCCGCGATCGGACTCGGCTGCATGGGAATGTCCGATTTCTATGGACCGAGCAACGACCAGCAGTCGATTGCCACTATCCACCGTGCCATCGAGCTCGGAATCAATCTGCTCGACACCGCGGACATATACGGCCCCCACACCAACGAAGAATTGGTCGGCCGCGCGATCAAGGGGAGACGCGATAAAGTCATCATCGCCACCAAGTTTGGAAACGTGCGCGACCCGCAGACTCGTGCTTTTCTTGGCGTAAACGGCAAGCCCGAGTACGTGCGACAGGCGTGTGATGGGTCCCTCAAGCGACTCGGCATCGATACTATCGATCTCTACTACCAGCATCGAGTCGACAGGAACACACCAATCGAAGACACCGTCGGAGCCATGTCCGACCTCGTTCGCGAAGGCAAGGTGCGCTACATCGGACTGTCGGAAGCCTCGGTGCAAACCATCCGTCGCGGGCACAAGGTACATCCCATCACCGCCGTACAAACCGAGTACTCGCTGTGGAGCCGCGATCCCGAAGACGGTTTGCTCGAGGCTCTGCGATCGCTGGATATCGGCTTCGTCGCCTACAGTCCGCTCGGCCGCGGATTCCTGACCGGACAAATCAAACGCGTCGAGGATCTGGCCGAGGATGATTTCCGCCGCAACCACCCGCGCTTCGTTGGCGAGAACTTCCAGAAGAATCTCAATCTCGTCGCGCGCGTCGAAGAGATTGCAAAGGAGCACAAGTGCACGCCCGCTCAGCTGGCGCTGGCGTGGGTGCTCGCTCAGGGCGATGACATCGTACCCATACCCGGCACCCGCCATCCCGAGCGCGTCGAGGAGAACTGGCACGCGCTCGACATCGTATTGTCGGAAAATGATCTGCTGCGCATCGATGCCGCGGCTCCCAAAGGATCGGCGGCAGGCGCGCGTTATCCCGAAGGCGCGATGAAAACGATCAACCTCTAGAACACCGCTCTAGAATCGAAACAAGTAACTGATCTTTCCGAAGAATCCGTCCCGCGTTCGACGCAGATTCTGGAATCTGAATTCCCGCGGCTCCTCCAGGGTCGAGCCATAGCCGAGATAGACAAGCGTGCCTGGGACGGGCCGATAACTGAACAACCAGTCAGCTGAGAATTGGTTGCTGACCTCGCCAGTATCGATGACAGCGCTGACCAGGATCGGGTTGCCATCTCGATCGCGCAATGCCGACCGCGACCGCGCAGCGTACTGACCCACCAATCTCAGGAAGATCGGCGGGCTGACCTGGTACTCAATCTTGATACGCGGAATCGTCTCCGATGAAAAGCGTGAGCCATCCAACTTTCTGTTGATGGTGAGGCGCGAGAACTGTAGCGAAGTGCGGATGGCGTTGGTCGGACGGATATCGAGCACGGCATCAATACGTGTGCTGTTGCCAGGTGCAGCCTCCCGGAAAACCGGAACGTCCCCGCGAGTCACTGCTGCAGTGCCTGTAAACTGCCGGTAAGTCGGTGTAGTCAGGCTAAGTGTACCGCCCCACTGATCCTTTTGCGGTCCCGGGACAACGAAGGCCACGGTATCAATGATCGGATTACCACTGGGTGCATTGAGCGAGCGTTGAACTGTCAGCCCCGAATAGTGCGCGGGATCAAACGCGAAGTAGCTGTGCGTAACCGCGCCGCTCGGCTTCCACCCACCCCGGATGGTTGCACTCGGCGTGATTGATTCCGTGCTTTCTTCGAGCCCGTGATTCGAGCCGGTATTGTTCCAGATCCGGTTGGCCCCAAAGAAAGAGCCGTATGTCTGCACGAATGCAGTCGGCGCTCCGTAGAACGTTAGTCGATTGAACGCGCGCGATTCGATGATGGCGGTGCGATTCACGAAACCAGCTGCTGCCCTGAAACCCGGATCCACCGACCTCAGCGTGTAATGAAATCCCCAGGCGCGTCCCGTTCGATCCCAATCCGCCTGGAGAATCGCTCCTTTGAGATGATTCCGCAGACTGTCAGTCCACGAACCCGCTGCCTGGAATTGCGCGAAGTAAAGCTTTGAGTGGTAAAAACGAAAATCACCGGCCGCGACACGCGAGTAGTTCGTACCATCTTCACGCGCGGTCAGGACCGCGCCGAGAGTGTTGCTCGAGCCAAAGTCGTACCTGAGACGAGAGACACCGAATAACGGCGAGTGACGATTTTCCCAGGAGTACTGACGATCATCAGCCACCAGCATCGATGCAATGTTGGTCCCCCTGAGTCTGCCGGTGAGTTTGAGTCCGCCCAGCGGAGCGACGATCTGTCGCGTGTAGATCAATTGGTTCGGTGAATCGAACAGCTCGAGTCCGTCGAGAAAGAACGGGCGCTTCTCCGGATAGAACAGCGCGAATCGTTCATTCAGCAGGACTTGTCCGACGTCAGCTTCGACCTGCGAGAAATCCGGATTGATCGTGCCGTTGAGCGTCAGGTTCTGCCGAATTCCCCAACGCACGTCGCCACCAAGCTCACCTTTCTGCTGATAATCACGCCCGTTGCCGATCGTTGGCGATCGATCCGCGTGCGCCGTCATGGTTGGCGTCGCCTCGAGCACCAACCCGCGCCTCAGGTCGTGAAGACCATCCAGTGAACCGGACTGTGCGAGAAAGTTCGCGTTCGCGCGGATCGCCGGCGCCCAGGTATCCTGGAATCCGGAGTGCTGCACGCGACGGAGAATGTGAATTCCCCAGCTCTGCACTTTTGCATCCTGGTAGCGGAGGCTCTTGAACGGAATTCGCACTTCGACCTCATACCCGCCCTCGACGAGCCGGCCCTTGGATTCAAAGAAGTAGTCGGGATTGAGATCGACGCTCCCCTCCAGCGGATTGATGTTCCGAAACCCGCCGCCTGTTGCAGACGGTCCTCCAGCACCACCGGCGAACTGCGCGCTCCGAGTCCCGTCCTGCTGAACGCCGTACGGATTGACGCCGAAAAGAAACGCGATTTGTCGGGAGTTGTCAGTATCGAGGAGGATCTGGATCTGATCCTCGCTATCAATGTTGTCGCGATTGGCGTGGGTAGCGCGCACGACGTTGCCGTGAATCTCGCGCGCTTTGATACCGAAGTAGATCGCGTCACCCGCGTACCAAGTGAGCACCTCGGTCGGCTCGACAGCTGGCAATCCATCGACGGGTTGGTACTGTGAAAAACCAGTGAGCCGAGCTGCTCGGCGCCACACCGGCTCGTTGAGATTACCGTCGATTGTGATGACGGTGTCGATGCGCGGAATGTCGACGTCCACTCGCTTCGCTCGACCGTCATAGACGGCCGCCGAATCCTGGAACATCAGCGTCGCAACCAGCGTCGTGAGCAGCATGTCAGGCCGATGGCTTTCGTCCGGCGAAAACCAGTATTCCTCCAACAACTATGGCAGCGATGCCTACAACTGGTGGTACAAATCCACGTTCCTGCGATGTGACCTTGACCGGCCCAACTTCGACTTCATTGCGACTCTTCGTGTACGGTATGCCGCGCATCACGATGACGACGATGCCGCCGAGGATCAGGAGGACGCCAATCCAGCTCAATGCCCGCATAGAGACTCCGGGGAGGGGACGGAACAGATATGGTGCGAGAAGGCTAGTCTCCGTGCAAGCTGTCGGACTTACAGTCGAGCAGCCACGCCGACCCGTGGCGACTACTTTCTCACCAGCTTCTTGTAGGCGATTCGATGTGGCTGATCCGCATCCGGACCCTTCCGCCTCTTGAGATCTTCGATGTAGCTCTGATAGTTCCCCTCGAACCAGACTGTTTCCGAATTCCCCTCAAATGCCAGGATGTGCGTGGCGATCCGGTCGAGGAACCAGCGATCGTGCGAGATCACCACCGCACAGCCGGGGAAGTCGACAAGCGCTTCCTCCAGCGCACGCAGGGTGTCGACATCCAGATCGTTGGTCGGCTCGTCGAGCAGCAGCAGATTCCCGCCGGACTTCAATAGCTTGGCGAGGTGCAGGCGGTTGCGCTCTCCACCCGAGAGATCACCGACTTTCTTCTGCTGGTCGGGGCCCTTGAAGTTGAATTGCGCCAGATACGCACGCGCCTGCATCTCGCGCTTTCCGACCATGAGGATGTCGTTACCTTCGCTCACTTCCTTGTAGACGGTGTTGGCGTTGTTCAACTCGCGCGCCTGATCGACGTAGGCGAGCTGCACCGTGTCGCCAATCGTCAGCGATCCGTCGTCGGCCCTTTCTGTTCCGACGATCATCCTGAACAACGTCGTCTTGCCGGCACCATTGGGCCCGATGATGCCGACAATGCCGCCACGCGGCAGCGAGAACGAGAGGTCGTCGAAGAGTACCTTGTCGCCGTAGGCCTTCCTGAGCCCGTTGGCGATTACGACATCGTTGCCCAGTCGCGCTGGCGGCGGAATGACGATCTCGTTCTGCATGACCTTCTCGCCTTCGGCGGCGCTGGCCAGCTCCTCGTACTTCTGGATGCGCGCTTTACTCTTGGTCTGGCGAGCACGCGGGGACATCCTCACCCATTCGAGCTCGCGCTCGAGCGTTCGCTGACGCGCCGAAGCCTGCTTTTCTTCCTGGGCCAGCCGAGTTCGCTTCTGATCGAGCCACGCGCTGTAATTGCCTTCGTAGGGAATTCCAGCGCCGCGATCCAGTTCCAGAATCCAGCCGGCGACGTTGTCGAGGAAATACCTGTCGTGCGTGACCGCGACGACGGTCCCCGGAAACTCAGCGAGATATCTCTCCAGCCAGGCTACTGACTCCGCGTCCAGGTGGTTCGTCGGCTCGTCAAGCAGCAGCATGTCCGGCTCCTCGAGCAGCGTCCGGCACAGCGCAACACGACGGCGTTCACCACCGGACAGCTTGCTCACCTCGGCGTCGGCTGGTGGCAGTCGCAGCGCATCCATCGCAATCTCGATTTTTCGATCGATGTCCCAGGCGTTGATGGCATCGATCTTCTCCTGAACTTTCGCCTGCTGGTCGAGCAGTTTCGTCATCTCGTCGTCCGACATCGGCTCCGCGAATTTGTTCGAGATCTCCTCGAACTTCCTCAGCAGATCGCGGGTCGGCTTGACCGCGACGTCGACGTTCTCCTTTACGTTCTTCGAGGCGTCGAGCTGCGGCTCCTGCGACAGGTAGCCGATGCGCGTGCCTTCATGCGGCCAAGCCTCACCCTGAAAATCATGATCGACGCCCGCCATGATCTTCAGCAGCGACGACTTGCCAGCGCCATTTGCGCCTAAAACGCCGATCTTGGCACCCGGATAGAAAGACAACCAGATCCCTCGCAAAATCTCCCGCGATGGTGGGACGACCTTACGCAGATCCTTCATTACATAGATGAATTGTGGAGGCATGCGACCAAATCTAAAGCCACATGCAACTGCTATGAGTTGCGAGCAACGAACCAACAGCCAGTACGAATTGCGAGCTAAGTCCGAAGTTCGAACCTGCTACGAACTAACTTCGAACCTGCACCGAACTGAGTCCGAACTAGGTTGACATATCCTTGTTCGCGGTAGGTTCGCCATTCGCAGCTAGATCGCAGCTCGAACTGGCAGTTGGTTCGCCGCTCGCAGTTCTATTTAGGGTCGCCGATCATCGCATGCTGATCATGATCCATATGATCATCGTGCCAGATGGACTTGAGTTCGTTCCCGGCGGAAACATTGGCGTGCAGCATCCAGCCGAACGCCTGTGGTATGAACCGGCCGTTCGCTGCCTCGCACTCGTCTTTGGTGGCAACGCCGAGCGGGCCGAAGATCGGCCGGCCATTCTTCGTCTCGTACCAGCGCTCCTTCGCATTCCGGGCCGGAATGCACCAGTTCACGTGCCGGTGCCAACGCGCAACACTGAGTGGGACACGCTCATTCAGTTCGTCTTGAGTAGTTCGACGCGACGCTGTGTACATCGCGCCAATCAGATGGAACTGCCCTTTTGAATCCTTCTTATAGAGGAGCGATGTTGGGCGCGCTGGATCGAATCCCCACTGATTACGAAGCCCGTTCCAGCCTTTCGTGAAGTGATATTGCGGCTGATTCTTGATTTGCGGCGCGAACATCTTGTAGCCGTCTGCTTCAGCGGCCTTCACATCCTGATACTTCGCAATTGCCTGCCGCAGCTCGTTGATGACGTAAGCAGAACGAATCGAGTCGGCAGCCGTAAGTGGACGAGCACTCGAGTAGGCCATGTGCTTAGCCATCGTCGTCATCTTCCAATCGGCGCTGGCGGCTCCCATGTCCATTCCGGCCATGTCGCGCGACGAAGGTGATGCCGTCTGCGTGGTATCGGAATGGTCGTGCGAATGTTGAGCGAGCACGCGACTGGAAATGGCAATTATCGCCGTCGCGACAAGACTGAACCGATGCAGGGACGTTCTCAGCATTTTTGACTGCGAGCTGGGGTACAGCGAGACGACCTTACTCGTTGCTTATACCCGTTAGACGATCCGTGCCGCTCGCGGTTAACCCCCGAAGGAAGCCAACAACCGGTTGAGGGCTTCGCTCACCTTCTCGTGGGGCAGTTGCTGTATTTGATCCTCGCCCCAGGCAATTATTTCGCCCGGGGTATTCCACGGAGCGTACGGTTTGTGTTCCCGCTTCAGCAGCACCAGCGACGGTTTTCTGAAGGCAGATGCTGCGTGCGAGATGCTCGTATCCGGCGTGAACACCATGTCCGATGTTCCCACCAGTGCAAAAGCATCGCGTAGCTGCGGCGTTTCTACCGGAAGCGCATGGACTGCCCAAGCAATCTTGCTGACGCTTTCCCATTCACTGGGAAGTCCGATCACGATCATTGGCATGTGAGGCGCTCTAGCTCGCGCCGCCTGCAGCGTTGCAATGAATTTTCCGTCAGGCCAGCGACGCTTTGGCTCAGACGCTGACAAATTCACCAGCAGCCGTTTCCGGATTCCGCTTCCCTCTTCGCCCTTACCCGTAACTAGTTCGGTTGCCTCCCCCCAGCGACCTTCCGCACGCACTCGCTCATCATCAGTGAGGAAGATCTCAGGCTGCCAGTCGACAGAGTCCGGATTCACTCCGAAGGGAACCGCGAGGTGCTTTGATCCTTCCATGTAATGATCGACTCGATTCCACTCCTGCACGCGGACGTTATAGATGTGAGGTTTCACATCGCCGCGCGCCCCTACTCTGAACCGCGCCCTCCCCGCGTACATCAGCAGCGGTGTTGATGTAAAGATCGGCGGATTGTTCAGTCTGCCGTCGACCATCACTGTGTAGCGCTCGCGCCTCAAGCGCTTCATGATGTCGCCGTAGCTGCGCACCGAGTTTCTATCCAGGGTCAGGACGTTTCCTACGTGTGGATTTCCTTCCAGCACCGGGGCTGTGGTCGGCGTTGCCAGCACATCGACTTTCCCGCTCGGCAGTGCCGCCGCGATGTTTCGAATAACGGAAGTCGCCATGATCATGTCGCCAATCCGTTCGTAGCGCAGAAACAGAACGCGGTAGTCAGAGTTCGTCGGGGATGGAAGCGTCGTCTCCGCCGGACCAGGAAGCATCGAGCCGAGCAGCCGCATCCAGAATGCGCGCCACGCTATTTCAAGCTTGCGGAGATCCACCGGCGAGAGGCAGCTCTAACAGCTTTCGTGAAGGTTGTGGATCTCGCGTGTGATAGAGCTGAACTGCACTTATCACGAACGGCTCCGGTACTCGAGTGGTGAGCAGCTCCCCAATCGCCTTGGCATCGAGCGATGGGTAGAGGCTCAAAGTGCAGTGTGGGCTAAAAGTGTACCGCGCCCTCATGAAGGGCAGACCGCTCCTCACTATCCTGTCGTGCAGCACCCGGATCGGGCCATGCGGATCGATGGGCAGCACAATTATGTCGGTCTGCATGAAGCGTTGCGCGGGTTGAAAGCGCAGCGTAATCGGCGCCGTCTCCTCGGTGATCGGCTCCAGCTTCTCTCGCATCTCCTCTACGTCGACCGACGGCGGAATTGGGCCGGCACCCGATGACCCAGTCAGCGTTATGTGCGGCGGCTTGTATCGCGCCAGCTTCGGGTCATAGCGCTCATTGATCGCTCGGACGCGCTCACCGATTTCCCCGGGGAGTTCGGCCAGTATGAAGATGCCATTTAGCTGCAAGCATTACTCGCAGTGAGAACTTTCCAGGAGATCAGAATTGTATCGAGAACAATACCGGATTGAGCTGCAGCTGCGAACGCTTGTTGCCTTTGATCAGTTTACTGTCGATGGGATTGCCTGGATGCGAATGAGTGTACTTCACGACCTTGAGTCCGACGATTGTCCCTATGGCAGCTCCAGTCATTACATCGCTGGCCCAGTGCATGTTGTTGTACATACGCGAAATTCCAACCAAAGTCGCGCCGCCATAGAACACCGTTCCGATGTAAAACGCCGCATGTGGCCACCAGAACTGCGATTCGCGAGTCACTGTCGACGCAAACGCAAACGCGGTCACGGTGTGGCCGGAAGGAAACGACCGATACTGATCGCTGACAAAGCCTCGCCAGAGCTGGAAGTTATAGGGATTCTTGATATCGATGAATGGTCGCTGTCTGCCAGCCATCAATTTGATTCCGCCCCCGAACAGATCGGCCAAGAGGATCGACTCAACGCTGTGCAATCCCATCGCTTGCACCCTGCGCTGACCATCGATGCGTCCCAAGGCGTAAACGCCTAAACCTGTAACGACTGAGCCCGGATCTCCGAGCAGGCGAAAACCGGTAGCTGCCGTCCTCAGAAATCTGTTTTCCTGCGCCCGCGGATACTGAAGCCGGCTGGCAATCTGCATGTCAATCGGGGCGACTGCCGCAGTGCCAATCGCGAAAATCCCAAGCAGCAGTGCGTCCTTCCCTACCAGCAGCGGCGTTTTCTTGTTGATCGTATCAGCTACCTGCGCGTTGACGCTACTGCCGACGACCAACAACAACACTGCAACACGGAACAGTTTTGCGAGCAAGATATCCCCTTCGGTGGAGCTCGATTTGAGAATGATCTTCCAACCGAATGCAAAACTCTTACCCCTTGTAAAACCCCTCCTTAAGCGCGATATCACTCGAATGCTCAACATCGATCTTAGTGGCAAGCGCGCGTTGGTCGCGGGGGTGGCTGACGACGCCGGTTTCGGGTTTGCCATCGCCAAGGCCCTTGCGGAGGCGGGTGCGAGCGTATCCGTCGGCACCTGGCCTCCTGCCCTCAACATCTTCATGAACCTGCTCGAGCGCGGGAAGATGGATGCGTCGCGAAAGTTATCCAACGGACAGCTTCTGCAATTCGAGAAGATCTATCCACTCGACGCCTCGTTCGACACGCTGGCCGATGCCCCTGAAGACATTCGGTCGAATAAACGCTACAAGGAGACCGGCGATTTCAGCATCGACGGAATGGCGCGACGGATCGAGTCAGATTTCGGCAGGGATTCACTCGATATTGTCATCCATTCACTGGCCAATGGCCCGGAAGTAAAGAAACCGCTGCTGGAGACGAGCCGAGGCGGCTACCTGACCGCCATCAGCGTCAGCGCGTATTCGCTCATCTCGATGGTTTCTCGACTCGGACCGCTGATGCGAAAGGGTGGGTCGTTCCTATCGCTCACCTACATGGCGAGTGAGCGCGTCATTCCCGGTTATGGTGGAGGAATGTCTTCAGCGAAGGCCGCGCTCGAGAGCGACACGCGAGTACTTGCATTCGAGGCCGGGCGCAAATACGGGCTCCGAGTCAACGCGATCTCAGCGGGCCCGCTCGCATCTCGCGCGGCCAGCGCAATTGGCATCATCGAGAAGATGGTGGAGTACTGCGCCGAGAACTCGCCGCTAACCGAGCCATTACAGGCGGAAGAAGTCGGAAACACTGCTGCGTTTCTATCGAGTTCACTAGCTGCTGGAATTACCGGAACCGTCATTTACGTCGACAAGGGTTACCACTCGATGGGAATGGCGCTACAGGAGACGGCCAGTACGGCTTAGCGGCTCCTCTTCACCGAGTCGGCTGCTGCTGCGCGAGCGCGCTCGATTCTGCGTTTGATTTCTTCGAGCTCCTCGCGCGAATGGCGACCCGACAGCTTCATGCCGCTTCCCGTCGTGGAATCTGTCCAGGTGAGTGTATTGATGCCGTTCGGAGTCTCCACAAATGCCGGCACCACTGCTGGAGGAGCTGCGTCTAGCCGAGCTGCTTCTGTACGAACGGTGTCAGTAGCGGCGGCGGCTGCCTTCGCGGTGGCGCGTGTCTTGACCGCACCGGCTGCAGCTGGCTGCGCGAGGCTCATACCGGTTGTAACGACCGCGTTTAACTCCACTTTCAGTACTTCTGTCAGCACCACAGTGTCGCCCGGCGCGACTTCGTAAGAAGTGGTTTTCTGACCGATAGCCCTCCTCGGTACGCCGACGATCTTCAGTGCAGGTACTTCTGCGGCTGCGTCCATTGCTGCGACGTTGGCGCTGCGCCCCTGCGCGGCCTCGAATCGACTCTGCGGTGCTGGTAAGGCGGGGGCTGGAGCAACACCTACTCTGCTCTCCAGCGTTGTGAGATCCCTTCTTTCGCCAGCAGCACGTTGGCTTTCGTCTGCGCTTACTTTGGGACGGGACTCACGTGGTGCTGCAGCGCCTCCGCCAAGCCGAAAAGCCGCCGGGGGACGGCTGCTTACCTGATCACGTGCAGCTCCTGAGCTGACAGACGCGGGCGAGTTGGCCACAGGTGCTTTCTCTGAGGACACCGAACCAGCTGAAGCAGGAGTGGATGTGTCACGCTGAGGCGCCATCGGAGCTGGCGCCTGTGCACTAGTTAGCACCGGTACTTCTTTGGACGCCGTCTGCAGATTGAGACCGCTGTTCCGCACTACTACCAATGTTCCGGCAGCCACCACCAACACCGTTGCTGCAATCCGCCACACCATCGGATCGATTCGTCTCTTCGGCGCCGTCCCAGGAATGACCCCGCGCGGCGCGTTATCCAATGCGGTAAGGATCCGCGATGATGCGGCGATGAATCCGCGGGCCTCAGCGACAGCCGCCTGACACTGCGCGCATTCCTTGACGTGCGCCTCGACCCGCGCGGCTTCGTCGGCGCTCAGCGCGCCGTCCAGCCAGGAGTGAATCGTCCCTTCGTCAAGATGCTGCATGCTTCTCTCTCTCTTCACGACTCTTCTGCAATGCTTCGTAACTCTCCACCAGTCGCCGTCTCGCCCTCGACAGTGTCGTCCCTACCGAGCCCGGCGACAGCTCCAACGCTTCGGCAATTTCGTTGTAGTCTAGCCCTTCTTCACGCATCAGCAGGGCAAGTCTGTCCCGCTCTGCCAGAGCGTCCACCGCCTTTCGCGCCATCGCTGCTTCCTGAGCGCGCTCGAGCGTAGTCTCTTCCGGCTCGACCATCGCCTCGCGCTCCTGCTCTGCCAGGAGCGCCAGGTGCTTCCGGCGCCTGATATCCTTCCTCGCTTCGTCCCGCACGAGATTGGTCGCCACCGCGAACAGCCATGCTCGCTCATTCTGTATCGAAGTCTGCCTGAGTGCTCGCACGAATGTCTCCTGTGCTACTTCTTCAGCCCAGTCGCGATCCCCCAAACGCCGCGTCAGATATCTCACCAACGCGGCGTTGTACGTTCGGAAGAGTCGTTCGACGTCGGTCACTCAATCACCAGCGGTCTCTGAGCATCGAAATGTCACGGTCACTCAAGCGTTCTACACCCGACGGCGTCAGCTCGATCGCCATGCTTCGACCTGCAACGATCACACGATCGCCAACCGAGAACGGCTCACTCAGATCCGGCTGCAGCTCCAGGACCTTGAAGTACGCATCCGAGAAAGGCTTCACGCGAAGCACCGGGCCAGAATTCTTGTAGCGGACATCAGTCCAGATACTGTCACGCAGCACGAAGGTCACATTGCCCGCACGTTGTACATTCGCGTCCGCTGCGACTCCAGCCACTGCATCGGCTGCCGACATATTGGTCACCGACCGCTGCGCAGCCGCTGCTTTAGCCGCCTCGAACTGCACTGCTGCTGGAGCTGGTGCCTGGGCCGCCCCGGTAGTTGCGACGCCATTGAGCTGCACGCCTCCAACGCGTCCAGATAAACGCCGATCGCCGCGATTCATTCCTGGCTCGACGACTAGATACGACGAGAACTCTGTCGGAATTCCAAAGCGATCCCCCAGATCCCTGATCTCGTCGTCGATCTCGCGCGACCCACCGTTCTTCCGCTTCTCCGCGCTCAGATATCCGACGCGCTGCGTCGCCCACAAGCGGGCAACGAACGGGTTCTCACGCGAGCGTTCCGGGAAATACACGCGAGTGCTCCAGCTCACCGGGCCGCTCGTCGTCTGGCCGTCGAAGCGTAAGGTCGCATTTCCGCTCCCGTCGTAGCGGGTGAGCAGCACCAGATCCTCACCGGCAAATATGTCAACCGGTCCCGACGGGTGCATCTTGAGCAGACGCACGCCATCGGCGTGAACCCTTACATCGGTGACGAGGGGGCTCGTCAGACGGCTCGCAACAATCCCAACCGCGCGCTCCACGGATTCTTCGGGACGCACGAAGCTCGCCGTACCACGGCCTTCCAGTGCCAGTTGCTCGATCAGTGAAACGTTGAGATCAGCGCCGACTCCGAACGTGAATAGTCTGCGCGGACCGCGCTGCCTCGCTACGCTCGCCGCAATAGCCGTCGCGTTGCGCTCACCGACGGTCGGCTGACCGTCCGTCAGGAACAGGATGATCGGCAGTCGTCCCGACTGAACCCGAGCTGACAACGCTTCGTCCAGCGCACCTGAAATATTCGTCGATCCCTGTGCATCGAGATCATCCAGGTAGCGCTCCGCCGCACGGATATTTTCGCGCGTCGCGGCCGAGAAATCATCGCGGAATGTCCGCACATCACTCGAGAAATCAATCAGACGGAAACGATCCATTGGCGACAACGTGCGCAGCAGCTGCTTTCCCGCCGAGCGTGCCTGTTCGATCTTCTGGCCGCTCATGGAGCCGGAGACGTCGATCACGAACGTCACGTCACGGGGGACTGCACGCGGGCGAACCGCCGGTGGCGACAGTGTAATCAGCGCAAACCCATCGTCGTTGCCTGGCGCATTGGTGAGCAGGCTGATCGCCGCGCTGGTCGTGCGACGGATCGGGATGAGGAGCGTGACCTCTCCACGCGCGTCCCTCACCTCAAACCGGCGCACCGACCCGCGATAACCCGACGCAAGAGAGCGATCCCCTTCGCCATAGCTGTCGTCGTAGCTCTCCACTCCGTAGCGCTGCTCGAAGATCGAGTGCGTGGGAGAGTAGGCCGTGCCGTACATCGGATCGTTGGGATAGGTCAGCAGGAAGGTGACACGTCCCTCTGGCTGCTGGCCCATCGCCACCTGATTCGTGCGCAGCCCACGGAAGTAGTCGATCCGCAGCGCATCGCCCTCACGCTCGGCGACGGTCTGAAAGCGAACTACGACTTTCTTCTCTTCACCCGGCGCGATCGGGAAAATTCTCGCGCGCAGAAGTCCGTATCCCATCCACTCCAGAAGTGCAGGGTCACGTTGGCGGCGGACGATCTCTTCGTAGATCTGTCGAGCGCGATCGGCGCTAATCGTCTCGCCTGAAACGAGCTCGCCGTTGATAGAAAGCTTGAGATCCTGGAATGCCGCACCTTTCGGCAGCGGAAACATGAAGTCAGCTTCACCGACTCTGCTGCCGCGATTGACGAAGGTTTCGGTGATCTCGTAGCGCAGCACGCGATCGACGAGATTGACCCGCACGTCGCTGCTCTGTCGGACGACGTCCGGCGATGTAATTCCGCACGACCGCATGACGCATGGTTCTCCACGTCGGCAGGGCGGCGGAACGGGACACGGCCACGGGCGTGGCGGCCCTTCGACTATTTGTGCTGAAAGAAACTGCGGAACACCAAAAGCGATTGCCAACAGTAATGAGCGCATGACACACCAGTAGAATGGGTTCTACGATGGGACGTGTGTCAGCGAAGGAGTTACACACATCTTGAAGCGCTTTGGTGTCTTGCCGGTCCGCCAGCCCTTCTAGAGGGGCTTAATGCCGCCGGCAGGCCTCAGCCGACTCTCGGCTTCTTCTTTCGCCGTTTCTGAATGTCCCGCCGCTCATCAACCCTTACCGCCAGCAGCTGATGATCCGCGCGGACCATCGTAGCCTCAAAACTCTCGGAGCCCCGCCGCCCCGCCCAGCCCATCGAGAACGGAACCGGAGCTGATGTCGGTGCAGCCGCACGCAGTCTGGCTACGACGTGCTCAGTCTGATCTTCGTCGGAGTCGCAAAGCACCACCAGGAATTCGTCTCCGCCAACGCGTACCACTGCTTCTTCGGCGCGCACGTGTCGCATGAGAAACCGCGCCATCTTCACCAGCACGGCGTCACCTTCCGCGTGACCATTCGTGTCGTTGTACTGCTTGAAGTGGTCGACGTCGAGATAGATGCATCCCCACTCGCCTTTCGGCTGCGCCTCGCACTGGCGCATCACCGTGTTGAGGTAGCGCCGGTTGTAGCAGCCAGTGAGCGGATCACGGATACTGAGCTCGAGCAGCTGCGTCTGCAGCTCTTTCCGCTGTGTGATGTCGACCAGAATTCCGTGGCAATACTTCTCACCGCTGTCGGGATCGATGGAGAGAAAAGCACTGTCGACGACGGTTCTTATTTCGCCATCACGCCGAGTGAGCTGAAACTCGATGTCGCGCACGGATCCTTCGCGCTCCAGCTGCGCCATCTCCCGCGCCCGGACTTCCGGTCGCACGAAGTCACTGGTGCGATATCCCTTCAGGTCTTCCAGCGATTCGACGCCGAACATCTCCAGAAATGCCGGATTCGCGTCGACGATCTCCCCATCCAGCGTCGTGATGTAAATTCCCTCTTGTAGACGCAGGGCGAGCTCGCTGAGTGTGCGCGGATCACTCAGGTTGCGAAATCGTTTTTGTTTCCTGGGCTTGGTCTTCCTGGACGGCTGGGTACGACTCACATCAGATGCCTCTGCTAGCGGCATGTCCGTTGCTTTACTGGAAGGGCACAGATTGGAGAAATTATGCCACCCCGACGAAAGCAGGAACAGCGTTCGCGCCCTCCCATACGGCAGCGGGAGACGCAAAAAGGGAGCTACGCCGGGTCTTAGGCCTTTCGAAGTCCATAAATCTCCGGCGGCAGTGCGATGACTTTTCGAACCGCCGGCATTCATCACGTAACGGGGATCGCCAGCGACCCACAGCGAAATCTCGATTTCTACGCTGGCATCCTCGGTCTCCGACTCGTCAAGCGCACCGTAAACTTCGACGACCCGACGACCTATCATTTCTACTTCGGCAATGAAGCCGGAACACCGGGCAGCATCCTCACCTTCTTCCCCTGGCCCGATGCAAGACGCGGCCGCCAGGGCGGTGGCCAGGTTGCCGTCACCTCATTCTCGATCCTGCCCAGCTCCGTCGGTTTCTGGATCGAGCGACTGATCAAAAAGAGGGTCGAGTTCGAGCAGCCCGCCGCCCGGTACGACGATGAGCGTGTCATCGCGTTCAAGGACCACGAAGGGTTCATGGGTGAGCTCGTTGCACATCCCGGAGTCGATTCTCGACCCGGCTGGTCAGGCGCTGGCGTGCCCGCTGAGCACGCGATCCGCGGCCTCTACTCGATAACCCTCTGGCTCGACGCCAATGAGCTCACCGGACAGCTCCTCACCAATACACTCGGCTTCAGGCTCGTGCGCGAGCAGGGAAGCATCTTTCGCTACGCGAGCGGCAACGGCGGTCCCGGAACGATCGTGGACCTGCGTTGTGTGCCTGGCATCTGGGCGGGAGTGATGGGAGCCGGTACTGTGCATCACGTCGCGTTCCGCAGTAGCGACGAAGCAGAGCAAATGAAAGTCAGGTCCGAGCTGACACAGCTTGGTTACAACGTCACCCCCCAGCTTGACCGTGATTATTTCAAGTCGATTTATTTCCGCGAGCCTGGAGGGGTCCTCTTCGAGATCGCCACCGATGGTCCCGGATTCGCAGTCGACGAGCCCCTCGACGATCTCGGACACGCTCTCAAGTTGCCCGACTGGCTGGAGCCGCGAAGATTCGAGATCGAAGCCTTACTCCCCAACATTCGCATCCCTCTCGAGCTCCGCGGACCAAATGCATGACTAAAGACCTCGGTTTCATCCACCGTTTTTTGCCAGCGTCAGATCCGGCATCTGGCGAGACGCTGCTCGTTCTTCATGGCACCGGCGGAGACGAAAATGATCTCATCGGCATCGGGCAGGCAGTCGCGCCGGGCGCGGCGATCCTCAGCCCGCGTGGCAACGTTCTCGAGAATGGCGCTCCCAGATTCTTCCGACGCATTTCCGAGGGCGTTTTCGATCCCCGGGAGGTGAGAGCGCGCGGGGAGGAGCTCGCCCGTTTCATCCGGTCCGCGGTGATCGCTTACAGACTCGATGCAGGACGTGTGTTCGCACTCGGCTATTCGAACGGCGCCAACATTGCTTCAACTTTGATGTTCATCGAGCCGGGAATACTGCAGGGATCGATTCTGCTTCGTCCCATGCTCGTCTACGAGCCGACCGTACAGAGCGACCTCAGTGGCTCCGCTGTTTTCATCTCCGCCGGACGCATGGATCCAATCGTACCGACGACGAGTGTCGAGCGGCTCGTCTCACTCTTCGAGGCATCACACGCTGATGTCACGCTCAAGTGGCAGCTCGCTGGCCATAGCCTGGTGCCGAGCGAAGTGCGAGACGCTGCAGAATGGCTCGCCCTGCAGCGCGCCCGTGTATGAGCTAGTTTGCAAATGAGATCAACCGCACGCGTCCCAGCGTAGTGAACTCACAACTGACATCTGTACTTCTCACTGCTCCACCCGTTCTGTTAACCATGCCTGAGTCAACCGATACCGCCACCGCTCCACAACAAGCACCCGCTGTCCCTCCCCCTCCCCCTCCTCCTCCTCTTCCAACCGGAGCGAGTCAATCGCTCGAGGACCTCTGCATCAACGCCATCAGAGTCCTGGCGATGGATGCGGTTCAGAAAGCAGACTCTGGCCACCCTGGCACGCCGATGGCGCTGGCGCCACTCGCCTACGTCCTCTGGACCCAGCACCTCCGCTACAACCCTGCTGATCCAAACTGGCTGAATCGCGACCGCTTCGTGTTGTCGGCGGGACATGCTTCAATGCTCCTGTACAGCGTGCTGTATCTCACCGGCTACGACCTCACTCTCGACGACATCAAGCAGTTCCGGCAATGGGAGAGCAAGACGCCGGGTCATCCGGAGTACGGATCCGCGCCCGGCATCGAGACCACCACCGGTCCGCTCGGACAGGGAGTTGGCAATGCGGTTGGCATGGCTGTCGGCGAGGCGCACATGGGCGCCGTGTTCAATCGCGAGCAGAAGATCTTCGATCACTACACGTACTTCATCGCCAGCGACGGCGACATGATGGAAGGCGTATCCCACGAAGCCTCATCGTTCGCCGGTCACGCGAGACTCGGCAAGCTGATTGGTTTTTACGACGACAATCACATCACCATCGAAGGAGATACGGCGCTCACCTTCAGCGATAACACCGGCCTGCGCTTCGAGGCGTACGGCTGGCACGTCCAACACGTCGCTGATGCAAATGACCTCGCCGCATTGAATCGCGCTATCGACGCCGCAAAGGCTGAGACTGGCAGACCGTCTTTAATTGTCGTCCGCTCGCACATCGCCTATGGCAGTCCGCACAAGCACGACACCGCCGAAGCACATGGCTCGCCTCTCGGCCAGGAAGAGATCACTCTCACCAAGCAGGCTTTGGACTATCCGTCGCAGGAGCCTTTTTACGTCGCGCCCGAGGCGTTGCGATTCTGGAGAGATGCCGGCAAACGCCGGGCAAAAGCCCAGGACGAGTGGAACAAGACCTACGCTGCTTACAAGACCGCCAATCCGGGATTGGAGAAAGAGCTGCAGCGTCGGCTGCGCGGCGATTTGCCCGATGGTTGGGAGGACTCAATTCCGGTTTTCACCGCCAAGGATGGCAACGTTGCCAGTCGAGCAGCATCTGGCGTCGTCCTCAATGCCATAGGAAAGAAGATTCCCGAGCTTATGGGAGGAGCAGCCGACCTGGCTAGCTCGACCAATACCATCATCAAGGGAGAGCCGAGCTTCTCCGCCGAGAATTACGCCGGACGCAATTTCCATTTCGGGATCCGTGAGCATGGAATGGGCTCAATCATGAACGGTATGTCACTAACTGGCGGCATAATTCCGTACGGCGCCACGTTCCTGATCTTCTCGGATTACATGCGGCCACCGGTGCGACTGGCGTGCATTATGGATCGCCACGTCATCTACGTTTACACCCACGATTCGATCGGTCTGGGCGAAGATGGTCCAACCCATCAGCCCATCGAGCAACTGAGTGCGCTCCGCGCAATCCCGCACATGACCCTCATCCGCCCGGCTGATGCTAATGAAACGGCAGAAGCGTGGCGATTTACGCTGAAGCACAAAGAGGGGCCGGTGGCGTTAGTGCTGACACGTCAGAAACTTGCCTTTATTGACAGGTCGAAATACGCAGCGGCGAGTGGCTTGGCGCGTGGCGCCTACGTGTTAGCGGATCCTCAGGGCGGTTCACCGGAAGTCGTGCTGATGTCGAGCGGGTCTGAAGTCGGACTCATCCTGGATGCACAGAAGAAGCTCGAGGCCGATGGAATTCGTGCGCGCGCTGTGAGCATGCCAAGCCAGGAGATCTTCGCGCGACAGGATCAGGCGTATCGCGACAGCGTTTTACCAAAGGGCGTCAAGCGGATCGCGATGGAGGCAGCCCATCCGATGTCCTGGTACAAATGGGTCGGGGACGACGGCGTGATCCTCGGGCTGGAACGATTTGGCGCCTCCGCCCCCGGCCCGACTATTTATGAGCACCTCGGGATTACCGTCGATCATATGGTCCAGACCGCCAAGTCACTTCTAGGTAAGAAATAACGAAACGCGAGTATGAAAGCTCCGAGCAGCAAGCTGCCAAGCTTACAGCTCCCTGCTTCAGTTCTGTGGATGCCAGATCGTGCCGAGATCTTCGGCCCGCAATGACATCACGACTATGAACGGCAACGAACCCCTCCTCAGAGACATCAGCGTCACCCTCAACCCCGATACACCTGAGTGGCCTGGCGACACGCCATTCACTTGCGGTTGGTCGTCGCTGATGGGTGCCGGTGCCAGCGTCAACGTGTCCTCTTTCACATCGAGCCCGCACGTAGGCACACACGCTGATGCGCCTTTGCACGTTCGCGAAGGATGGTCAGGTTCCCACGAGCTGTCGCTCGATGCGTTCTTTGGCCCCGCCATCGTCGTCGATGTCTCGAGCCTGGATAAACAGATCGACATCGAGGACCTAGAGAAACTTCAATCGCTACCGTTCGTCGAGCGACTGCTGCTTCGCACCGGCCGCAGCATCGCCGCCGGCGCATTTCCCGAGGACTGGCCAACACTTTCCGAATCGTGCGTTCGTACCCTGCTCGGCCGTGGCTTGCGATTACTCGGCGTCGATGCGCCCTCGGTAGATCCCCGCGAAAGCAAGAATCTTCCCGTGCACAACATGCTGTTCTCGCAGAACGCTGCGATCCTCGAGAATCTGGATTTACGGAGAGTTACACCAACGATGTATGAGCTGATGGCATTCCCCCTCAAGCTCATGGCGCTCGACGCGGCGCCAGTACGGGCGGTACTGCGACAAATCGTCGCCTAGGTGATTAGGCGGAGTCTCCTCCTCGCCGTAGCTCTCTGCTGCAGCGCTTTCCCTGTGGAGGGCCAGCAGGGTAGCGAGCTGATCGTGAACGTGCTCGACGTCGGTCAGGGCGATGCGACGTACATCAGAAACGGTTCGAGTAGGGTGCTGATAGATGGCGGGCCAAATCCTGCTACACTCGGCCGGTACCTCGACCAGCTCGGCCTCGACAATTCCACGATCGATGTGGTGATCCTCACGCATCAGCATCTCGATCACTACAGCGGCCTGCGTGAGCTGTTCAGGACTTCACGTCACATCCATGTCCGCTACTTTTTCGAGAACAAGGATCCTTCGGCTGCTGTGACCCTGGCGCAGCTTCGCGATTCTATCTTGTCACGGATGGATCGCGACAGCTTGATCTATCGCGATACCGACGACCCGTGCTCCAACGGCCGTCCGATCTGCACCATCACAATGAGCGGCGGCGCCAGGCTTCACATCCTCGCTCCACTGCCCAGCGGCGACAAACCCAACAATCGCTCCGCAGTCGTGAAGTTGATCGGGCCTGATTCAGCATCTTTCACCATGTGGTTGGCAGGAGACGCCGAGCACGAAGAGATCGCATGGTTCGAGCAGACCGGTTACGCTCAGAATCCGGGGATGGGCGTCAAGGTGCTGAAAGCGGATCATCACGGTAGCTGCAACGGCGTGACTCCTCGTTATCTGACCCTCACCCATCCTCAATTTGTCGTGGTCTCCCTCGGTGCCAGCAACGGCTTCGGCCACATGCACACCCAGGCGAAACGCATTTACCGCAATGCCGGCGTCCCCTGGTACCGCACCGACCAGAACGGCACGATCACCATTCGCTCTCCCGGAACAGCAGATGGCGGCTACACAATCACACCCGAACACAATGGGACTGATCTCGACGGCCCAAGCGACCGCCGTTCAAGACAAACCGGTTGCCGCCCCTAGTCTCCGAATCCGCAGTTAGTCTCCCAATTCGTAATTAGTCGGCGATCCGCAATGCCGCTGGTCCGCAGTCCGCAGCATTTACAACTGGATATCGCCTCCCCGATCCTTCTTTGATTTCCGCGAAACCTGCTGTGCTGATTTCTCCAAAGCTTTCTTCTTCGCTTCTGGATCATTCTCGATCAACAGCGCTGATTTCCCCTCCGCACGATCGTGAGTAACTGAGAGCACGTCGCCTTCCTTGACGCCTTCCGGCAGCATCCACTCAGGAATCGGTGTCACGACGCGGCCGTCGACTTCAATCGATGCAGATCCATCTTCTATCACGTCAACGACCCAGGTGTGCTTGGAATGTTTACTCATGATCGGGCTCTCCACTGCGTTTGCGGGAAATGCGGACACCATTTCTAGAGTGGCAAATGGCATATCCTATGCGCCACAGCGCTGTTTCGAGCAGCACGACCCGCACCAGCACTGCCAGAGACTCAAATGCATAGCGACTCAGGTCACACGGCCTCTGTCTGGATGGGCACTACTGAAGTGCCGCAGTTCCAGCCCCTTACGCAGGACCTTCGCACCAACGTGTGCGTAGTCGGCGCTGGCATCGCCGGCATGACGACGGCCTATCTGCTGGCGAGAGCCGGACGCGCGGTGGTTGTCATCGACGATGGGCCGATCGGTGGCGGTGAGACAAGCCGCACTACTGCTCACCTCACTGCCGCACTCGATGATCGATACTACAACATCGAGTCGATGCACGGAGAAGAGGGTGCTCGCATTGCCGCTGAGAGCCACATGTCGGCGATCCATCGCATCGAGAGCATCGCATCGATGGAAGACATCGACTGCGACTTTGAGCGCGTCGAAGGTTATCTGTTCCTCGGCGGCAAGAGCACGCGTAAGGATCTGGAGCGGGAGCTCGAGGCGACACATCGCGCCGGCTTGACCGATACGCAGCTCGTCGATCGTATCCCATTCTCATTCTGGGACAGTGGACCTGCGCTGCGCTTCCCGCGTCAGGCAATGTTTCATCCGCTGAAATATCTGAAGGGACTTGCCCGCGCGATTTTACGCGACGGCGGTCGCATCTATACGGGGGTCCACGCCGAGAAAATTGTGGATGGCGAGCCTGGCAAGATCACCACCAGCGGCGGACACGTAATCAGCGCCGACAACATTGTCGTCTGTACCAATACGCCGGTGAACGATTGGTTGATCATCCACAGCAAGCAGGCTGCGTATCGAACATACGTCATCGCTGGAAGAGTCCCGAAGGGATCGGTGCCGCATGGCTTATACTGGGACACGCCCGATCCCTACCATTACATCCGCGTGCAGCCTGCGGAGGACAGATCAGGAGGCGAGCTTGATTACGAGATGTTGATCGTCGGCGGCGAAGACCATAAGACCGGACAGGCTTCGGACACCGAAGAGAGATTCGTCCATCTCGAGCAGTGGACTCGCGAGCGCTTCCCAATGATCGAGCGCATCGAGTATCGCTGGTCGGGTCAGATCATCGAGCCGGTCGATTACATGGCGTATATCGGGAAGAACCCCGGCGCCGACCAGCATATCTGGATCGCGACTGGCGATTCAGGAAATGGAATGACGCACGGTACCGTCGCCGGCATCATCCTCAACGAGCTCGTGCAGGGACGCAAGCACCAATGGGCACGGCTTTACGACCCCTCGCGTGTCAGACTCAAGGCGACGCGAGAGTATGTCAGGGAAAACATCAACGTCGCCGAGCAGTTCAAGGATTACTTCACCAAGGGCGAGCTGGACAACATCGCTGCGATTAAGCCCGGCGAGGGCGCGGTAATTGGCCGGGGCCGCGGAAAGGTTGCCGTGTACCGTGACGAGCGAGGCAACATCCACCAGCGATCGGCAGTCTGCACGCATCTCTATTGCATCGTTCACTGGAACGACACCGAGAGAACCTGGGACTGTCCCTGCCATGGATCGCGCTTTGATCCATATGGCACCGTCGTCAATGGCCCGGCTATCGTCGGGCTTTCTCCTGTTTCTCGGGGGCGGAAGAAGGAGACGGAGCCGGGCGAAGTGAAGCAGTAACACGGTGAACTTTGCCATCGTCGACGAGGTCAACTGCCCCTTCGACAGCTCTGCCATCCACCGTCAGATCGACTACCCCACACTGAACGCCGTCGCGATTCTCGACAGTGATTTGGTACGTCGAAGATCTGAAACGGTATTCGACCGCGAATTCTTTCCAGCTGTCGGGAATGCACGGCTTGAGGAACAGTTGCTCGCCGCGTGGCTGAAATCCGAGGATCCTCTCCAGCGCAATCCCGTACATCCAGTTCGCTGAGCCCGTATACCACGTCCAGCCTCCTCGACCAAGGTGTCCCTTGGCCGTATAGACGTCTGCCGCGACTACATAGGGCTCGACCTTGTACACATCGACTGCCTTTGCACTGTCGGCGTGTGTAATCGGGTTCAGCATCTGGAACAGCTCGAACGCCCGATTGCCTTCGCCTTGCATCGCAGTTGCCATCACCGCCCAGAGCGCGGCGTGGGTATACTGCGCCCCGTTCTCGCGGACCCCCGGCAAGTATCCTTGTATGTATCCCGGATCGTGTGTCGTTTTGTCGAAGGGTGGCGTGAGCAGCATGATGAGCCGCGCATCTTCTCGCACCAGATACTTGTTGACCGATTCCATCGCTATGCGGGCACGATCCGGCCGCCCTGCTTCCGAGATGACGCTCCAGCTCTGTGCGATCGAATCGATCTTGCATTCGTCGCTGGTGCGCGATCCGAGCGGCGAGCCATCGTCGAAGTAGGCGCGGCGATACCACTCGCCATCCCACGCTGACACCTCGACCGCCTCCGCGTAGGCATCGGCTTTGGCCAGCAGATCGTCACGCACTTGCGTGTCGTTGCGTCGTCCGGCGTGCACCGCGAACCTGCGAAGGGTCGCAATCAGGAACCAGGCAAGCCACACGCTCTCGCCCTTCCCTTCGATTCCGACCCGGTTCATTCCATCGTTCCAGTCCCCACTGCCGATCAGCGGCAGTCCGTGCGCACCGGCAGTACTCGCCCTCCGCAATGCGCGCAGGCAGTGATCGTAGATGCTCCCCTTTTCATCGGATACCTTCGGCAGCTCATAGATTTCCTGCTCGTCCGGGTTCAGCTCCCTCATCGTCAGATAGGGAACTTCAACATCGAAGATTCCGCGATCGCACGACACATTGACGTAGTGATCGATCACGAATGGCAGCCAGACCAGATCATCGGAGAACTTCGTTCTCACGCCGCGTCCGCTCTGCGGATGCCACCAGTGCTGTACATCTCCTTCCACGAACTGCCTGGAAGCTGCGCGAATGATGTGCTCGCGGGCGACGTCCGGATCCGCATAAACGAACGCCATTGCGTCCTGCAGCTGATCACGGAAACCGAAAGCACCACTCGATTGATACAGCGCTGAGCGCGCCCACATCCGGCAGGACAGTGCCTGATAGAGCGACCAGCGATTTAACATCAGATCGAACGTAAGCTCCGGAGTCTTGACCTTGATCGTATCGAGCCGCCTCTGCCAGGCCTTCACGTTTGCATCGACTGCGTTTCTTGCCGACGGCGCCGCACGATGACGCAAGATGATCTCGCGCACTGCATCCTCACTTCCAGCCGCACCAAGCAGCATCACGATGTCGCGCGATTCACCCGCCTCGATCGTCACACTCACCTGAAGCGCACAGCACGGATCGATCGTCGCGCCAATCGCCCCTGATAATCCTGCACGCTCTAGCGCCGCCGGGCTCGAGATCGTGCCGTTGCGGCCGAGGAACTCACGCCGATCAGCCGTATAGTAGGCGACCCGCTCACTGATCGATGCGAACGCGACCGTTTCAGCGAACTGCGCGTCGAAATAATTCCGCGCGAACATCGACTGCGTCGGTTCGTCGAAGCTGGTGCGAATCTGATATTGCGTCAGCTCACGAGTGACGCCGAGCACCCATTCCAGATACCACGTCAGCGTCAGCTTCTTCCGTGTTTTCGTGTCGTTCCGCAGTGTCAGTATGCTGATCTTGACCGGATCGTTTTGATCAACGCCTATTCGCAGTGAGCTCGCCAGTCCCTGATGGGCATGATCGAATACCGAATAGCCGGCACCGTGACGGACCCTGTATGGCGTCGGCTCGTGAATCGGTAGCGGTGTCGGCGTCCACAGGTCGCCGGTGGAATCGTCGCGCAGAAAGACGCAATCGCTCGACGGATCTCGCACCGGATCGTTGTGCCACGGTGTGAGTCGGTAGAAGAAGCTGTTCGCCACCCATGTGGTGCCACTCCCGCCTTCACTCACAATGAAGCCGGCATTGGGATTCCCAACCACGTTGATCCACGGCGCCGGTGGCAGATCGCTTCCTGTGAGATGGATCTCGTACTCGCCCTCGGCGTTGAATCCGCCCAATCCATTGAAGCACTGCAGCCCGGTTCCAGGATCCGCTGTCTCGGCATGAATCGGCACCGCGCCCAGAGGCACAATGTCGCGATTCATGATCTCCAGCTTGGGCGGATACCTGTCTTCGACTCCCGGGAACTCGAGGAAGTTGCCAAGCCCCAGTCCGTCGCAGTTGATCTGCACTCTTGCCATTGCCTTGAGCAGCGTGATCTCTTCCGGCTTCAGCAGATCGGCTCGACGAATGAAAACGCCGCCAGGCCGATCGAGTAGACCTGCCTCGCTCGATGCCATCGCCGTTGCCAGCAGCTCGTCGCTCAGCTCCTGCATGTACGAGAACGAGTGCAAGTTGAGAATCACCAGGTCGCAGATGATTCCCTTGAGTCGCCAGTAGTGGTGCGTCCGTAGCAGCTGTCGCACGCTCGGCATCCCGACCTGACTGTCGATCGTCGCCAGGAGAATTGGCCAGTCGCCGGATATTCCGAGCGCCCACAGTGCTTCCTGGCCGAGGCGGTTTTCTTCCACCGCACTTTGTGCCGGACGGAATCCCGGGTGCGGGAACATCAAGTGGCCGACGAGATCCTGATACAACGCCGCATCAGCCGGAGCGATTCCCAGATCGCGCAGCTCCGCCTGAGCCTGCGCCCACGATAGGTCCAGGGCGCGCCTCGCACTGTACGGGTCGTGATACAGATCAGCGAGCTCGATTGCCCGCTCTTTCTTATCGGTCACGAAAGTGGTGAACGCAATGTGCGCCGATCCGCCGGCAGGAATTCGTACTTTTACTCTCAGCGAGAAAATCGGATCGAGAACCGCTCCAACGGTACCCGTCAGCTCCGCGCCCTCGTCGAGTGCTTCCGCATTTCTCACCGAGCGGCCGCGCCCGATGAACTTCGCGCGATCAGTCTCACACGTGACCTTGCCAACAGCCTCCGGTCCGGACGCCACCACGTGTGCGCACCAGATCGCCGCCTCGGTTGCCGAGCGTGGCCGGCGTGTCGCGAGCAGTGCCGCTTTGGGCTCCAGGAATTCCGTCTGCACGAACAGATTGCCGAAGGCAGGATGAGCGCGATCCGCATCGGGCGGCGCCAACACTACTTCCGCATAGCTTGTCAGCTCGATTTCTCTTGGCTGCAGCGATCTGTTGGTCAGCATCACGCGTCGTACTTCAGCTGCATCATCTGATGCAACGGCGATTTCGGTTACCGTATCGATGTCACCGTCGCGACGGATGAACGTGATGCGATCGCTGGCAAACAGCACTCGATACCACTGAGGCTCGGTTCCCGAGGGTTGATGTGCCGTCGACCAGACGTGGCCGGTGCTTAGATCCTTCACGTAGCACCACTGCCCGTAGTTGTCGCGCGTGCTGTCGTGTCGGTAGCGGGTCACCGCCAGGTTGCCGAAACGACTGAACCCACCGCCAGCGTTCGTGATCAGCGTCGTGTACGGCACGTTGCCGAGAATGCCGACGACCGGCTGCGGAGTGTGCGGCGTCTCGATCTCGCGAACCGCCGGCTTCTCCATCTCGCTCGGCACCCGCGGTGCTGCATCGCCCTGCACGTCCTGCACCGTGAGCCGTCGCGGAATCCGCTCTTGCAGCACCAGCTCCGCTGATCTGACGAGTGGATCGGTGTGGAACCGGCGCGGCCATATCTGTCTGTCCACAGCATTCGTGAGCGCAACGATGCTCATGCCGATGTGGTGTGCCATGAACGTCGCAACCACTGTCTTTCTCGACCCGGGGGATGGTCGGGTATAATCGAGTGCATCGCGGAACCCGTACGGCCCGAGTGCTCCCTCCGCTTCCAGCGTCGCCAGGTTTTTCAGTGATTGGCGGGGCTCAACGAGCATCGCCAGCATCGTCGCGTACGGCGCGACCACCAGCTCCTTGCTCAATCCACGCTTCAACGCCAGGTCGGGAACGCCGAAGCCGCGATATTGATAGGTGTGCAACCTGTCACGAACTGCATAGGCAGATTCCGAGACGCCCCACGGAACTCCCCTTTCTGTGCCGTAGGCGATCTGGCGCTTCACGCTGCCCTTGTGGGTCTGATCCAGCAACGTGAATGGAAAAGTCTGCATCACCAGCGCCGGCATCAGGTACTCGAACATGCTGCCGCTCCAGGAGAGGAGCGTCCTCGTTCCTGCTGCTGCTGTTAGAGACCGGCCCAGTCTGAACCAGTGGTCCACCGAGACGTCATCCTTGGCGACTGCCATGAACGACGCCAGCCGTGATTCCGATGCGAGCAGATCGTAGTACGAGTTGTCGACGGCGTTGCTGCCGATGTGATAACCAATGGTGAATAGCTTCCGCTTTTCGTCGTAGAGGAAGCGGAAATCCATCTCTACCGCGTACGCGTGCGCACGCTCCGCGATAGCTCTCAGCCGCTTCGCGTCCTGCCCGGTGCACGTTTTATCCCTCATCATCTCGAAGCATGCCTGCTTGAGTGCGATGAGGTGTCCGGCAAAGTTGCCGCTGTCGACCGTCGAGACGTACCCCGGCTCCAGAACCCTCAGCTCATTCAAGTCATACCAGTTGAAGAAATGCCCGTGGAACCGGCGCATTCGCTCGAGCGATCTGAAGACCTTCTCGACGCGGTCGATCATCTCCGCACGCGTGATGAAGCCAAGATCGACGGCGCTGACGGTGGAGAGCAGCTGGAGCCCGATGTTGGTCGGCGATGTTCGCAGAGCAATTGTCGGCTCCGGATCTTCCTGGAAGTTGTCCGGAGCGAGCCACTGAGTTTCCTCCGTCACGAACTTCTCAAAGTAGGTCCAGTGTAGCTTCGCGTAACGCAACGCTGCCTGGCGCTCAGCTTCGGTGAGGTGGATCTCACCGAGGATCGCCGGCGCGCTCAAAGCGAATGCGATGCTTGGGCTCGCCAACCACACCAGTACCAGTGGCACCGTGCCGATCACGAACAGGAACCTTTCCCTCGCTGCAGCATCGGTGCCGACTGTTACGTACAGCCCGACCAACACTCCGAGCACGAGGCAGAGTAGAGTCACCGCCCACATTTTCCGCCACGTCTCGAGCTGCGATCCAACTCCCATTGTGCGCTCTACCTGCGAAGCCGTCTGCCACTCGAGAAGACTTCGGTGACTGATGAAGAGCCGATAGAGAGTGCGGATGATGGCGTCAGCCGAGACGACGGCCTGGTGCGGAAGAAAGACGACAGCCAGTGCGAACTGCTGCGCGTTGGTGATCGCATCTCGACCGACCGCGACGTAATACGCAAGCCACGATTGATCGCGCGGCGGTCGCAGCAGCGAGATCAGCAGCGAGAACAGCCAGGGGAAAGCAAGCGCCAGCAGTACCATGCCAGTCCACTGCACGGCAAGCCCTGGCAACAGTGCCCAACCTGCCAGCAGCATCGCCAGCTGGAAAATCTCGACGACACTGCGGCGAAGATTATCGAAGATCTTCCAACGAGAGATCGCCGAGAGCCGATTCTGCATTGGCCCATCGGGACCGGGCACCGTTCTCTTCAACCAGCCGAGCAGCTGCCAATCGCCGCGAATCCAGCGGTGCTTGCGACGCGTGAACGTCAGGTACCGAGCGGGATAGTCGTCGTAGACTTCGATGTCGGTCGCCAGCCCGGCACGTGTCCACGTTCCTTCGATCAGGTCGTGGCTGAGTAGCGTATTTTCCGGGAATCTCCCGTGGGTGGCCTGCTCGAATGCATCGACATCATAGATGCCCTTTCCGGTGAAGCTTCCCTCGCCGTACAGATCCTGATAGACATCGGACACGGCCGTCGTGTAGGGATCGACGCCCGGATGGCCGGAGTGGATGGACGCGAAAAGCGACTTGTGCGCGCTCGTTAGCGAAACGCCGACACGGGGCTGGACGATGCCGTAGCCTTCGGTTACTCGCCCAATTCTCTCATCGTAGAAAGCACGATTGAGCGGGTGAGCGATCGTTCCGACCAGCAGCTGCGCCGCATCACGCGGTAAAACCGTGTCGGAATCCAGCGTGATCACGTACCGGACGAACTTGAGCCGACTTGTGTCGCCGACGATCGTGGTGAACGCATCCTTCGCATCGCCCCTCAGAAATTTGTTGAACTGGGCGAGCTTGCCGCGCTTTCTCTCCCAACCCATCCACACGCTCTGCTTTGGATTCCAGAGACGCGGACGATGAAAGAGGAAAAACACATCCTCGGCGGCATTTCTGTACTTCGCATTCAGCGCTTTGATACCAGACGCGGCAGCCGCCAGAATTTCCTCATCCCCCTCACGATGCTCCGTTAGCGAATCGGTAAAGTCGCTGAGAATCGCGAACTGTAGGTTCGGGTCGCGATTGGCGAGATACTGCACCTCGAGATGCTCGAGCGCTTCGTCGACCGCTCGAACGCTCCCGAGCAGTGTCGGCACCACGACAGCAGTCATGTACTCTTCTGGAACCCCCTCATCGCGCAGCTCTAGCTTCGAGAGGAGGCGTGGCGGCATGAACATCGTTATCAGCTGATTGATAACGCTGATTCCGATTTCGCTCGCCGGTATCAGCGAGATGAGCGCCATAATGAGTCGCATCGTCGGCGGCGCGCCCTCTATCAGTTCCAGGATTGCGCTCAGCGCGAGCACCGTGAACAGCGTTATCCCACCGAAGTAAAGCGTATTTGGATGGCGCTGCGTCCAGCGGTACAGCCACTCGCGCGGCGGCGGAGTGTAACCGACCCGGCTCTCGAGAACCCGACGTCCCTTGTCGACCAGGAAATAGCCGACGTGCGAATGGCGGGTATCACTCGGATCGGCTAGCTTCGCCAGCTCGACGACTTCATTCGCGATTTCTTCCTCCGGCCGCTTCACACGCTTCGCGATGTGCTCGACGATGTGCCGATAGTGATCGCGAGTGCCAAACGTCATCGACGCGTAGTGGCCGCTCGGATCGGTGCGCAGCAGCTGCTCCGTCGCGCTCTGCGATTCGACGAAATCCTTCCAGTCGAGGCGCGAGATGGTGCGCAGGCTGGTGATGCTGTTCGCGACGGTGACCTGAGTCAGTGCAACACGGCGGTTGGATCGAGTCGCTGCTTCTTCTGCGCTCGGCCCATCTTCGGCTATCCACTGCTCCAGCCAGATCAGCGGCGTGAAGTTCGTCTGATATGACCGAACCTGCTGAAGGAACCGCGCAACCCACGTCGGCGTGAATGGAGGATGATCGTCGACGAACGCCGCCAGCGCATCCGCGAGAGCCTGCGGTGATTCCTCGCTTGCCTCACGCAGTTTGGCCGCAGCACGATCGGCCGATTCGACTTCCTGGAGACGCGCTGCCACACGCAGCGCCATTCGCCGGATGTTCTCGACGAGCCCCAGTCGCAGCATCGTTGGAATCGCCCACAGTTCGCCCATGCGCAAGGGCGTCACCGTCTGATACTCACGCACGAAGAGCGTGATGTTGTCGATATCAAGGTGGCCTTCGGTGTGTGCGATCAGCTCGATGGCAACTTCGTACGCACGCGGATAGCCGGTGAGCGACCCGGTCGAGAGCTTGGGAAGCTCCTCGTAGTAACTCTTGGGCAGGCTCGTCCGGATTTCCCGAATGTGCTCCTGGACGATATAGAAGTTGTCGAGCAGCCAGTCTCCCGCTGGACTTATGTCGAGACCGCGCTCGGCGCCGCTGTTCAATTCATGATAGACGCGATCGAGAACGTTCTTCGTGTCGTCGAGACGCAGCAGCAGCGGACCGGAACCGCGCTGTTTCTGCGCCGGCAACAGGTGATGGCCGCGCGCTACCGCACGCGCTCGCTCGCCAAGTCGCTCGAGACCAAGCACCTCTCCCCGAATCGGACCGACGAGCTCTTCACCTGCTCCATTCCGGGAGCGGCCCAAGAGACGACTCAGGATTTTTGATGGAGCTTTAGGTGGGATAACTGTTGCCACGTCACGTACTCAACGCCAAAGATGTGCCGCCCTCGGAGCAGGGCGAGCCCGCA
This sequence comes from Gemmatimonadaceae bacterium, assembly GCA_036506035.1. Lineage (GTDB taxonomy): Bacteria > Gemmatimonadota > Gemmatimonadetes > Gemmatimonadales > Gemmatimonadaceae > UBA4720. Next base: position 54,453 of record DASXSL010000047.1, read on the forward strand.
AAATATCCCTTTTTTCCTACTCGGCGTAATAAGCCTGAATGCAGAGCGTTACCAGATGCTGTCGGACGCGCTCCTGCTGCTCCGGATTCTGAGTACGCGGGGACTCAGCGAGAGAGTTCCAGAGCTGCTTGAAGGTAACTATCAGCTCCTCTGGCTTGATGTTTTTCTGACGTGCCTCGGCGCCGACTTTCTTCAGAAGCCTGGTCAGCTCCGGCGTAGGGCCGTCTGGCGTTTGCAACTGCTCTGTGAGTGCCGTTTCCAATTCCTTCATCGTGGTTTCTGACAGTTGGCTCACGGCAATTTGAGCAAATAGTTATCGAGCACTCTCTCCAGGCTCGAAAGAGTGGACATTTGTTCCCATGAATATCTAGGGCACTCGCCGTATACGCCAGTCAACCGCCAAGGGTCCACAAGTTGCCGACTAGATGCGTCCCTTCAAGGCTGGGCAGCGTTGGGGAGTGTGTTGATTCTCGCGCGCGAAGAGGTCGTCGCAGCGCTGTTGGGTTTGATGGTCGAGCTTTCCGGGTTACAGCCGCGCTTTGCGGACATAGGCGAGTCCGCCGAAGATGCGATTCGCGGGGAGCCGCTGGCCGCAGTGCTGGTGGACTGCGATCATCCCGAATTCAACGAGAAACTAATCGAGACCATCAAGAGCGCGGGCGCACGCCCCATACTTTTCAGCCCATTCCGGATGCACGCCGAAGTGAGTCGACTGGCGTCTCAGCACGGAACCAAATCATTCACGCTCCCGACCGAGCCCGACGTCTTCGCCAGAATCCTCGGCGCCTGAATGAGGTTGCTGTTGAGGTGGTTGCGCCTCTTTCCTGCTTTCCTCATAGTGCAGTTTATCCAGCTCGTGGATATGCTCGTCGTCGGTCCGATTCTTTTGATCAGTCGTGATCGCCTTTTTCTGATGCTTCCAGTTCGTGTCCATGATTTGCCCCTGACAATGGTTCAACTCACTGGAAGTACAGGAATTATGCCCGCATATGCGCAGAACGGGTCAGTAAGCGGCTGATTAGCGGACTCTGACTCCCCCCATTAGCCGGAACAGGGTCACGTCCGCCGGCACAGAGTAGACCTGGGCGCCGACGTCCAGAACTCGGCGAAAGACAGCTGTCACACCCCCGAAGAGAGCCGCGCGTATCTCCGGGCTCTTGAGCTCCACCTGCGTCATGTCGACGTTCCCGTTTCCGTCAGTGAAGCCGACCTGAAAATGTGGATCGATCCTGTTTGCTCCTATGCCGCCGTAAACCGAAAGGCCGCCATCGCCGGGGGCAAATCCCGCAGCTACTTCACCGCCGAACATATCCGGATGAAACGTGTCCTTCGACGGCGTGGTTCCGTAACACGGACTCGACGGTGATGTCTGTTGAAGCTGCGATTTCGGACACGTGATTGCTCCCTTCACATTTCCGAAGGTGCCATGAACCCGCAGCAATAGCGTTGTTCCTCGCGCAGGACCAACCGCGTAGTGGTGCGCTTCCGAGACGGCGAAGCTGAAAAGGTTTGGTGTCGCTCGCGCAATCGTTACGGGTGGTAGATACGCCGCTTCGAGCGCGAGGCCGAGTGGTCCGCCGATCGTAATGCGCGGCCGTCCAAATACCGGCGAGAGCGACGTATGCTCACTTTTCTGCGTGAAGCACGCTCCCGTCTGTTCGATCGCCGGGTCAGGCTTGGGAATGTACTCTCCCTCACCACCAATCCTGATACTCCCCCGTGGCAGAACTTCTGGCGCATCCGCCATCGAAAAAGAGATGGGAGCCGTGTAAAAGGCGAGAAGCTTACCTTCATTACTCCCGCCACTGACTTTGCACTGTGCCGCTGCTTCGCTGTATACCGCGAAGAAAATCGCTCCAAGGAACAGGCCTCGGCGCATTAGTACTCCTCTGGGAATGCCGCTGAGCAGAGCATCATAGACTTCGCCTAAGCTAGGACTGGGACAGCCGGTGAGTGATCTTCTCGTCGGCAAGCGCACGGATTCCGTCTGTCAATGTATGCCGGAAACAGGTGGGCGACTTTTCGCCAGCCTGATTTCGGTGTGATTCATCACGGTCGAGGAGATCGCGCGTAGGTACGCAGCATACAGTCAGAGTAAAAAGCCGGATGCTCACGGTATGCCCTCCAGTCCTTGTTGGAGCGCATCATCTCCTGATCGTAAGCCAGGAATACGGTCGTCTTCTGCTGCGCCTGACTGTTGGAACGGTTGGCTGCATGTGTCGACAGGGCGTAGCCGACGTAATACCGAGTATCGAGAGCGCGCTGTTTTCTAAGGTCAGCCACCAGCAAACCTGCCATGCGATGATCGAAATGATCGTGCGGATTGACGGCAATGCTTGGATCCATCGTGTGGACCAGGACTTGATCGACACTTGTAGTGTCGATCAAACTGCTCACCGTTTTGACAAGGTCATCCCAGCTTTGATAAGTCGTACTTCCATCGACCGCAGTGATGCTATTGATCCTCTTTGAGCGAAGTCGCCGCAAGCTCTGATTATCATAGCGAACAAAGCCGGTCCCGTTTCTCCTGCCGTCTGGGAGCCTCAGGAAAAACGAGTTGGTCTTCCCGACCGTGCATTTTCTGATGACATGCGTGCCTATGGTAACGGGTTCACAGCTGATGGAATCGGCCATGGCAGTCAACAGCTCGGCTGCCACCCGAGTTGAGGCAAGCGCTGCTCGTTCGCGAGTCCACCAGTAAGACGAATCTCGTCCATCATCTCCGGCAGTGAGATAGATAAAGGTCGCCGGCGATCCAGACTTGAGCGTTTTTACGACGACATCACCCATGAAGAGCTGCCAATCGTCCTGGTGGGCTATCAGGAAGTAGCTCTGTCCAAGAGAGGTATTCGATACCCACCTAACTTGGGCGTTTGTGGCATTTGCTACGGCCGAGCAAAGCAGCAGCACGATCATATCGATGGTTATTCGTCTCGCTGCTCTGGTCAAACCCTGCATCCGTCAATCTCCGCAGTGGGTCTCAGCGGATTACCCCGCAAAGACGAAGCGGGTGCACCTGTTGAGGTGTACCCGCCAGTCTAGTTCAATTCTTATTTTACAGTCAGGCTGCCTTGATTGCTTCGACTTCAACGTTGATCTTGATCTCGTTGCCGACGGCAACACCACCCGTCTCGAGAAGCTGATTCCAGGTTAGACCGAAATCCCTTCGATCGATCTTGCCCTTTGCGCTGAAGCCAACTCGCTCCCCGCCCCATGGATCCTTCGTCTGACCTTCAAACGTGACATCGAGAGTGATCGGTCTCGTGACCCCACGAATCGTGAGATCCCCGGTAAGCTTGAACTCTTCCTTGTCGCCTTCGATCTTCGTGCTCCTAAATTCGATTGCCGGAAACTGCTCCACGTGCAGAAAGTCTGCGGAGCGCAGATGATTGTCCCGCTGCTCCGTCCGGGTATCGATGCTCGCCGCGTTAAGTGTCGCTTCTACGGTAGAGTTTTCCGGATTCTGATCGTCAGCGTAAATAGTCCCTTGAATGTCAGAGATCCGACCCTTTACGGTCGTGATCATCAGATGCTTTGCTGAAAACTCGACGAGAGTGTGCGTCGGATCGAGTTTCCACACCGTCTTCCCCCCGATCTCAGGAGTCGTGACTACTGCCGTCATTTCTTTCCCCCTCTGCTCTTGGTCTGTTCCTAGCTGGCTCATCCGGGTCAGCTATCATTGGACTTACTAATAGGTCGTTAGTATACTTGAGTAAGTTACTTGTGTCAAGCACCAAATAGCGTAAGTTCTCTATATGGCCGATATCTCTCACCAAACTACCCAGGTTTGCACACGGTTCCACCGCGCTATCGAGCTCATCGGTAGTCGTTGGACTGGCGCTATCCTGCAGACTCTGCTGCAGGGTAAGACTCGCTATGCGTCACTCAAGACAGCAGTCCCCGATATCACTGATAGGATGCTGTCCGAACGGCTTCGCTCGCTGGAGTCCGAGGGTCTCGTCCTGCGGGCTGTCATTCCCGAGACCCCGGTTCGCGTCGAGTACGAGCTCACGAAGAAGGGGCGAGAGCTACAGGCTGCCCTCCGGGAGATTGCCGCCTGGGCCGAGCGATGGATACCGCTGGAGCACACGAGCGGTGAGTCCGAATCCTCCCAGAGGCACCACACCGATCGACCAGCACGGAAGCTCAAACACGCATAATCACAGAGAAGGGCGCTGAGTACATTTCAGCGCCCTTTTCGTTTGTCGGCTGGACGTCATTCCATCGCGGAGAAAATTGATGCGCGCGCTGTTCTCATCTGTTGTGATTGCTGCAACGAGCCTCGCCTTCGCTCCCGCTCCTGCAGATACTCCCCCACGTGGGTTCTTTCCACAGTCGGTTCAGGCGGAGCGGGATCTCGAAGCACGCTTTAAGGCGATGCCTGACCCAGCACATATGAGAGAGGCGATGCGACGCCTCAGTGCGCGGCCACATCATGTCGGCTCGCCATACGATAAAGAGAACGCTGAATGGATTCTCGAGCAGTTCAAGTCATACGGCTGGGACGCGCACATTGAGAACTTCGACGTTCTCTTCCCGACGCCAGTCGAGCGCGTCGTCGAGCTGGTCTCCCCAACCACCTACCAGGCGAAGCTGCAGGAGACTGCACTGCCCGCAGATCCTACTTCAAATCAGCAGGCGGAGCAGCTGCCATCATACAACGCTTACTCCGTCGATGGCGATGTGACGGGCCCGCTAGTCTTCGTCAATTATGGAGTACCTGCGGATTACGAGGAGCTGGCTCAACGTGGCGTCTCGGTAAAAGGCGCAATAGTAATCGCCAAGTACGGCGGCTCCTGGCGCGGCATCAAGCCAAAAGTCGCAGCCGAGCACGGCGCAATTGGCTGTCTGATTTACTCGGATCCGAGGGATGATGGCTACGCCGGCGGCGATGTATTTCCGACTGGCCCAATGCGGCCAGCACAAGGAGTGCAACGCGGCTCCGTGGCTGACATGCCCGTCTATCCAGGTGATCCGCTGACACCTGGCATTGGCGCTACCAAAACCGCCAAGCGATTGTCCGTCGCACAGGCGCAGACCATCACCAAGATCCCGGTGCTGCCAATCTCATACGGCGACGCGCAACCGCTACTTGCAGCTATCGGCGGACCTGTTGCTCCATCTTCGTGGCGGGGCGGACTACCAATCACTTACCGGCTCGGCGCCGGCCCGGCACGAGTTCATCTCAAGGTGAAATCGGACTGGAGCCTCAAAACTCTCTACGATGTCATCGCCAGACTGCCTGGCACTACAGAAGCGGACCAGTGGGTAATTCGCGGAAATCACCACGACGCCTGGGTAAATGGCGCACAGGATCCGATTTCAGGACTCGTCGCAGAATTGGAGGAAGCACGCGCGCTCGGCATTCTTTACAAACAAGGCTGGCGTCCGAAGCGCACCATCATCTACGCAGCCTGGGACGGCGAGGAACCTGGATTGCTCGGATCAACCGAGTGGGTTGAAGCTCACGCCGAGGAGCTGAAGGCACACGCCGTTGCCTATCTGAATAGCGATACCAACAGTCGCGGATATCTGGGTGTCGAGGGTTCACATTCTCTCGAGAAGTTCATCAACGGCGTCGCCATGGACGTCGAAGATCCGGAATCCGGAGTTAGCTCCTGGAAGCGAGTACAAGCGTCGCGAATTCTGAACGGCTCGCCCGATGTTCGCCGCGAGGTAAGAGATCGCGAGGACCTTCGCATTGGCGCCCTCGGATCTGGCTCCGACTATTCGTCGTTCATCGATCACCTCGGCGTTGCGTCGCTCAACCTCGGCTACGGCGGTGAGGACGAAGGCGGGATCTATCACTCCATTTACGACGATTTCTACTGGTTCACTCACTTCAGCGATTCGTCGTTCGTATATGGTCGGGCGCTGGCGCAAGCGACGGGGATTTCGGTACTGCGCCTCGCCAATGCTGATCTGCTTCCATTCGCCTTCACCAATCTCGCTGAGACTATTCAGACCTACGTCAAGGATCTTCAGTCACTGCGCGACAAGCGCGCCGACCAGATCGCCGAGCGCAACCGCCAAATCGACGAGGGCGTCTTCAAGTTCACGAGCGACCCCCGTGATCCTGTCACCGCGCCGCAACGCGAGCAGCCTGCACCACAGCTCAACTTCGCACCGCTATTGAACGCCCTCGATTCCCTTACCCATGCAGCTGCCCGCTACGAGAAAGCCTATTCGCGTGCTGTCAGCGAGGGACGTATTGCAAATGCGAAGAGCGTGAACGAAAGGCTCATTCAGGCCGAACGCGCACTGACTTCGACAGAAGGCCTCAAAAACAGATCATGGTACGTCCACATGCTCTACGCGCCAGGCTTCTACACAGGTTACGGAGTAAAGACGATTCCCGGAGTACGTGAGGCAATCGAGCAGGGCCAGTGGCAGGATGCTGATCGCGAAATTGTTCGTGCAGCAGCTGCGGTCGAACGGGAAGCAACTCTTGTCAGCGGACTTGCTTCCACA
>DASXSL010000048.1:0-15531 GCA_036506035.1 Gemmatimonadaceae bacterium
GTTTTCGGATCGAATTCTGCCGTTGCCTTGCCCTGCTCCTGCAAAGCCGTGAGATAAAGACACAAATCGTTCGACGCCTGTCTTGGTACGTAGCTCGCGCATTGGCTCATCTCGGGTCGCTCTTCGATCTCACCCATCGTCTTACGGATGATCGAGCTGCGAAGTCTCAAATGCTGGATAAAGCTTTCGCTCCAGCCAGCCAGTTCCGTCTCCGGGTCTCCCGGAGTTTTCGGGAGGCTCGACAACCCAGCTGATTGCGACAGGTGCTTCATGGCTTCGCGCATCAGTGCTTCTTTCGACCCGAATTGGCGAAAGAGAGTGATTTCGTTCACGCCTGCGGCATCGGCGATGCGGCGGGTAGTCGAGCCGCGAAAGCCGTGTTGCGCGAAAACGCCGGCGGCAGCGGTTAAGATTTCGTCTCTACGGTTCATAGGGGCCTGATCTTAATCAACCTGGCCCCAGTGATGCAAGTAGTCACTTACTTACACAATCGTTTCCACGGAATGGTAGCCGAGAGAGACAATGACCAGCCGATCCGAACTTGAATCAGCGTTCGATGCCGCCATCGAGCAGATCCGAGAATGCTTGAAGGCCGGTATGCCAACTGTGAGCGGCGAACCGGCGACGTCCCAGCTGGAAAAACTGGAGCAGGAGCTGACATTCGAGCGCGCCAGAACCATTGAGCGCGGGAGTCTCGATCGAGATTGGTTTCAGCGCACTCTTCGTGGCCTGGTCGACTGGCTTCCTGAGACGGAGCTCGCTCTGATTGCAGCGCTAGGCCGAATCGTCAGGAGCGCGCCGAAGTGATTGAAGAACTCGGAGCGCCTAGGGTGCTACATCAATCAATAGGGTCAATCCGCCCGCGCCCTGCTCTTCGACATTGTTGTTGAGCGTGTGATGCGGGATGTGGCAGTGAAAGATCCATTTTCCGGGTTCTCGCGCCGGCCAGATTACATCCCATCGCTGTCCGGGTCCAACGTTGATCACGTCGGCCTGGAAGCGTGCCGCAGAATTGAGGGGAACTCCATCGCGCGCTACGACGGTGAACGGTCCACCGTGCATGTGCATTGGATGAATGAAGTTATTGTTGGTGCCGATTATTCGAAGCTTGATAGTCTCGCCAACTTTCATCCTTAGTGTGTCGGTGGCGGGCCATGCTTTGCCGTTGATCGTGAAGAAGTTGGGAAGCCCACCCTCCATCAGCATCGCTGGATACGTCTGCCCATCACGATTCAACCATTCCTGAAGCTGCACGACGTATTCGTAATTCGCCTTCGGCTCGGCCGCTGAATCCCGCGGCCGAATTATCAACGCGCCGTAGAGACCCAGCGCCTGCTGGCGATCAGGACGCGTATGCGAATGATAGAAAAACGTGCCGGCCTGTTGCACCACATACTCATAGGTGTAACGACCACCGGGAGGGACGGGAACCTGCGTGATATATCCGGGGCCGTCCATTCGATTCGGCACAATGAGACCGTGCCAGTGCATCGTCGCCGGCTCCGGCAAGTGATTCGTGAAGTTGATGCGAACGTGATCGCCTTCGGTCAACTCCAGCCGTGGTCCGGGCACCTGTCGGTTGATGGCGTACGCGGTCACCTGAGTGCGAGGAAGAATGCTCCAGCGGATTACCGACGCGTCGAGGTCGAAAACCTTTACTCCATTCTCAATGCGAGGCGCGAGCACGCGATCACCCTTCGCGCTGACGGGCGCCGTGTAACTCACCAGCCGGCGATCGGCAGCCGCCATGTCGCGCATCGCATCGGGTGGCGTCTCGGGCGTCATGATCATGCCTGGCGGCATAATCGCTCCTCGAACTTCCTCAGCCCTGACGCGGAGATTCACAAAGCTGGCGGGAACAAACATTCCGGCGATCAGCAGGAACAGCGTGAAAAGCGTGAGAGCCACCAGCTGTGGCCGCGTCACGAGCTCATGCTTTCGCTGACGTGAGGAGTCACTCCCATCGCTGGCGTGCGCATGTGAGCCGTGGGACGCGCTTTGGTGCGACATACCGGCGTGCGCATTGTGGCCCGAGCTGGCAGCGTGAGAGGCGCCTGAATGTCCCTTTCCCTTTTTTCTGTCGACGGTCATCAGGCCGTGCTTCAGTCCTTTCGCTACCAGCCACACGTTGACGGGATACGCGACCACGAAACCAACAACTACACCCAGCGACATCACGAACCAGAAGAGCGGCTCGCTCGGCCACATCGCGCGCATGTCGCGGCCCATCATGAGGAAGATCATGACCGGTGCCATGCCGGCCATCATCATGTTCATGGAAAGCAGTTCCGGCAGAAACGTGCGCCGAATGTTTTCTCCGTAGCTTCCGCCCATCATGTCGCGCATGAAAAGCGATTGAAACACGAGCAGGCCGACCAGAAACCCGAAGACGTACTCGACAATTATGTCCACCCACATCGGAAAGCCGAGTAGCGCGGTGACTGCCGCCGCGAAGATGATCCCCGTTGCGTCGCCGGCGATGCAGTGAACGGTGGATCCAACGCCCTGTTTCCAGAGCGGCTCGACGAATTGAGCGTGGGTATCGGGAGCAGGCTCCTTGTCAACCATCACGTAGAGCAGAAATCCAATCGGGCCCATGTAGAGCGTGACAAGAACGAAGCCCCATTTCATCACCGTCGCTTCCGGATTGTTACGGAATTGATCGTACGCGACGTAGGCAGCAGAGAGAACTGCGATGGCGAGCCAGGCGTAAACGACGAAGTCGATGGGCTGAAGGATCAATACATCACCCGCGTCAGCGCGGCTGGATTCTTTGCGACGACCAGTGTACGGCCCGGATCTGCCATCCTCCGCGAGCTCGGCTCAATATCATCAACTCTGCGCCTACGCTATTGATGTCGCGGCTGTTGAAGTTGCCTGCTGCTGTTGATGTCGATACCAGCCATGCGACGTTGCCTTGACGCGTATAGGATACGACGGATCGCTCACCACGCACCGCTCTAGCGAACTCAATGTCCGCCGCGAGATGGTGCGAGAGATATTGTGCTTTGTTCTCGACTTCTCCTCCCTCGAGAACGCGGAGATCTGAAGCGACAAGCCTCTCGATGGTCGCACTGTCGCCGTTCATGAGAGCCTCGTGAAAACGCGCTGCTGTCCGAGCGACAGCAGTCGAGTCCGCACGAGACTGATCGCTGGACTGAGGTCTTTCAGCTCTCGAGTAATTGCCGATGGCGAAAACGGCGACGAAGAGAAAGAGGGCGAGTGGATGAGATGCCATAGTGGGAGTGACCAACCGCGAAGTGGAGGACTGGAACTTGCTCTGAGCGTCAGTGTCACATCAACCGCATCAGAAACTTACCGGCAATTCTCGGGTGTCAATGCGCCGCATTGTAGGAATCGTAACGGGCATCTGCGCGCTATATCTGACCGTAGGCGCCATTGACGCAACGTGCAGCGATCATGCGCGCCAGAACGGTTATCTGTTCGACAACGCTTCGATGCCGCGTCACGATGCCGCTGATCACGAGTTGCCGGCGAAGAGAAACGAGCAGCCGGCTCCGTGTAAATCATCGACCATTCCGTGCTGCGCCGCCATGACTTCGTGCGCGCCAATCGCAATTGCTGGAAGCCAATCACCCACGGTGCTTCCGATTGCCAGGCTGGCTGTTTCTTTTCTCGAGCCCAGCAAGCCGGTTAGCCGGTTAGCCGCTCCCGAGCCTCCTCCACCGAAGGCATAGAGCGCCATTGGTGCTCGCGGTTCGCAGCGCACCCTTCCCGCGCGCGAACCAGCCTTTTTTTCCGCCTGCATTCACGCGGATGAATCACTCAACTTCGGACGGAAGATGTTTTGGTCAGCGCGCTCGATCGCAGCCAGCTGTAGCCTGGCACTCGCCTTCTCCTTGGCAACTGCCGAGAAACTGTTAACGGCTCAAGCCACTGCGCAGGACACGACTCACAAGAAAGGTACGATGCGAATGCCCATGAACATGCCAATGGGCAAGAAAAGCCAGAAGAAAAAACCAGCCTCCACAGCCGCCAGGTCAAAAACCACTGCTGGCAAGAAAACGGCGGTGACGAGTAAGAAGTCCGCGACCCGTCCCGCCGGAAAGAAAAAAGTGGTTGCGCCCAAGGCGCAGCCAATGGCGATGCCAATGGGTCAAGAGCACCATCCGCGGGCGAAAGCAGCGCCGATGCAAATGCTCGACTCTACCCACAAAATGCCGGCTGACTCGACCAAAATTCACGCCGACTCGGCGCACGGGAAAGAGGACATGGGCGCGATGAAGATTCATCCTGCGCCGGCGACAATGGACTCGATGAAGATGCCGGGAATGCCAGGGATGGAGATGGCTGCAAAGGCAGCGGACTCGATGCGGATGGCGATGCCCGGCATGCAACCCCACGCCGCGGACATGGTAATTGGTCCAGCCGGCATCAGCATGGAGAGAATGGGGTCCGGCACTACCTGGATACCCGATGCCGTGTCATTGCCGTCGCGCCAAAAGATGATGGGGAAGTGGATGGTAATGGCGCACGGATTTGTCTTCGGCCAGTACGACAAGCAGGGCGGTGAACGTGGCGACGATCAGTTCGGTTCGTTGAACTGGGCAATGCTGATGGCCACACGCAACTCTGCCGGTGGTCGCTTCCAGGCTCGCACGATGCTGAGTCTCGATCCTTTCACAGTCAGCAATCGTGGCTACCCTCTGTTGCTGCAGACCGGAGAGAGCTACAAAGGCGAGCCACTTCACGATCGCCAGCATCCGCACGACTTCTGGATGGAGCTCGGCGTGCTCTACCAGCGAGAGATCACCAAGCGATTGGCCTGGAGTGTTTACGCGGCGCCATCAGGGGAGCCGGCACTTGGTCCCGTCGCGTTCATGCATCGCCCTTCGGCGATGGACAATCTCGCTGCCCCGCTCACACATCACTGGCAGGACGCGACACACGTCAGTTTCGGTGTCGTTACCGGAGGAATTTATTCCTACCGGTGGCAGCTTGAAGGCTCGGTCTTCAACGGCCGTGAACCCGATGAGAAGCGCTGGGATTTCGATCCGATCAAGCTCGACTCTTATTCCGGTCGGGTGACGTTCAATCCAACCGCACATTGGAGCTTGACCGGAGGATACGGCTATTTGAAGAGTCCCGAGGAATTGAACCCTGACGAATCAACGCACCGTATCACGGCATCACTGCTGCACGGAGCTCGGCTGGGTACCGAAGGGCAGTGGGCCAGCTCATTCGTCTGGGGCGCGAATAAGCACTCAGGCGAAACCAACTGGTCGAATGGTTTTCTCGCCGAGAGCGAAGCAATCCTCGACGCGCACAACACCCTGTTCGGGCGCACCGAGATCGTCACGAAGACCGCCGAGGACCTCGTCGTCGATAACCCGGTAACGTTGCGAAATGGGCAGGTGTTGCCCGGATTTCCCGCAACTCAAAAGTTCAACATCGGTGCGTTTCAACTCGGCTATGTCAGAGAGCTCGCCAGAATTCGTTGGACGACGATCGGCCTCGGCGCAGCCGGTACGGTAAATTTTGTCCCGACATCGCTCGAACCATATTATGGTTCGAGAAACCCGACTGGGATATTCGTCTTCGCACGCGTTCGGCCCTTTCATTCCGCTCGGAAACGGATTCCAATGAACGAAATGGTTGGAACGGAAATGAAACATGACCGCTAGCAAAGCCGTGCGTGTTGCATTCCTGTTGGGACTTGTGTTGTCTCCCGCTACTGCCCGGGCGCACGCGCGTTTGACCCGCAGCGAACCCGCATCGGGTTCGCGGGTTGCATCTCCCCAGATTATTCGACTCTGGTTTTCTGAGAAGCCCGAAGTCTTGTTGACGGGCGTCACGATTACCGACGGCAGCGGCAGAGTTTTCGCTGTCGGGCCGCCACTCCCGAGTGCTCGTGATCCTCTCGAGGTCTCGTTCGCTGTCTCTACTCCGCTGCCGGCTGGCAGATATAGGTTGGCATGGCGCGCCGTTTCGTCCGATGGCCATCCCTCCCGTAGCAGCTTCACCTTCATCGTTCTGGCTGCAGCCGCAGCTGCAACCGAATCACTCCCCGCCCCGACAACCCGCGGTAGCGCAATTCAATCGGCAGACACAGGAATTTCTTTCGGCGCTGGTGAGGAGCAAGCTAACGGTTCGGAATCGGCTAGCAGCTCCCTTGCGCGCTCATTCTCGTTCGGCGGAATCCTGATCGTCATCGGCGTGATCGTATTCAACCTCCTTGTTGTCGCACGATCGGATCGCATCGGCAGCGAGCTGGTCTGGAGAATGGAATCCCGTGCGGCGGTCGTAGGATTTGCTGCAAGCATTCTGGTCATCATCGCCGGTTTCACCAGAATCTACCTCGAGTCCAGAATGATGAACGAGATGCCTGGCATGCAAGCCATGAGTATGACGGAGATGGTGATGCACACGCGTTGGGGGTTCGCTTTGCGTCTCGAGATAATTGCCGCATTTCTGGCATTGATCTCTTTCGCCATAGCGATACCGAGGGTCCGTGGCGCCTGGCTGACCGCGAGTCTATGCGCAGCCGTACTTGGCTTCACTCCGGCGCTCGCCGGACACGCTGGAGCCAGTCCCCGGTTCACAGCGCTGATGATTGCGACCGATTTCCTTCACGTTCTTGGCGCATCGAGCTGGCTTGGCAATCTTGCCTGCGTGATGTTGATCGGCGTCCCGATTGTCTTGAGAAATGCTGGTGAAGAGCGTTGGCAGTCGGTGGCGACGCTCGTAAACGCCTTCTCTCCGGTCGCTCTTGCTTCAGCGACAGTCGTGGTGTTAAGCGGAACAATTGCATCGTGGGTGCACCTCGACCGGCTATCAGATCTTTGGACGACGACCTACGGACAGATGCTGTTCCGAAAGTTAATTTTGGTTGCGCTAACCCTGGCAATTGGAGGCTACAATTTTCGCATGGTGCAGCCCCGCTTACTCCAGGAAGGAGGCACCGCGCGTATCCGGCGATGGGCGGCCCTGGAGCTGAGTCTGGGAGTAATCATCATCCTCATAACGGGCTTCCTTACCGGTATCTCGCCGTGATGCGTCGCCTTGTCGCCGCTAACCTGCTAGTCGCGCTTCTCACTTCATGGATCGCGCTCGTCGCCGGGATCGCGCTGCCTGCGGTGCCGTGCCCGATGCATCACGCTGGTACGGCCGGTCATGCGCCGGGGGCAAGCTCGACCCAGGCTGGCCACTCCGGACACGCGAATCACGATCACTCTTCGCATCACACCGCTGCACGTGGTTGCAATTGCCCTGGAGAATGTGGCCGCACCGGCGCGACTTTCAGTTTACCTGCCGTAGACAATAGCTCAGACACTTACCCCAGCGCAGCCGCCAACCTGCTAACTAATACCGGCACGCCAGCCCGCGCTGTCGATCGGCTTCTTCCCCTCTCCACTGGTCCTCCCACACGTCTCCGCAGCTGAAACAGCGCTGAATCGAGCTCGGTAATTCACCGAGCTTCCCTCAAAAAAACCTTGGAGACGTAACAAATGGCAAAACCGATCCGGGCGGATTCGGGGTTTCGCGTCGCACGATCTCGCCCGTGGCTTCTAACGATTGCTTTCCTCGTCATTGCGGTCGTTGCCCAGGCACAGGAGCCCGACGAAGACCACGAACATGGTTACCTTCATTTCTCTCATCCGCTGGTAACCGAGTCGCCTTCGCCGGACACAAAGATTCGCCTTGACTACATCGCTACTAACATCAGCGACGGGCCGGGTCTCCACGAAAACACTGTTCGCGTCGAGGGTGAATACGCCTTTACCCACAGAGTCAGTCTCTCCCTGGTAACACCATTCACTTTCCGGACTGCACCTACTGATGCGCGGACGAGCGGACTCGGTGATATGGAGCTTTCGCTGAAGGCAGCGAGCCTGGCGCTTGGAGCAAGAGGAGTCCTATTTGGCGGCGGATTATCAGTCGGAATTCCTACTGGAAGCGACGCAAAGGAAATCGGCAGCTCACACATCGTCGAGCTCGAGCCGTTCGTCGATGCTGCTTACAAGCACGACGCAGTGGAGCTTGTCAGCTTCGCACGTTTGTCCTCTGCTCTCCACCGTCGCGTAGGGGAAGATGCGGAGCGAAATCTCGCCTTCGATTTTTCAGGCCTTTACAGAATTCATCCACGTCTCGAGGCCCTGATCGAGCTGACGACGGAAAGGTCTTTGATTGCTGCCGATACAGGTGAGCCACAAACGTCCATTGCACCGGGCCTGAAGCTGTATCCCTTTCCTAACAAGCAGATCATGTTCGGAGCCAGCGTGGAGGTCGGCACCGGTGCCATTCACAATAGAAGGACTGTTCTGCTGTCTGGATTCTATCATTTCTAGGTTTCATTCGGGGGCCTTCAGCATGCAACGGCCCATCTTGACGCAACAACTTTTCTTGATATATTAGCGTTTATGGCCGTCGCCACTTATTCGCGCACCGAGCGCGCGATCGAGCTCTTTCACGCCCTCTCCGACGAGACCAGACTCGAGATCGTCGAGCTGCTCCGCAAAGGAGAGCGCTGCGTCTGCGAGCTGACCGACACCCTCGACGCTGCCCAGTCGCGGTTGTCCTTCCATTTGCGTGTCCTCAAGGACGCGGGAATCGTTCGCGACCGCAAAGACGGACGCTGGGTCCACTACGAGCTCGTACCTGAAGCGTTCGAAGAAATCGAGACTCTGGTAGAGGGAATGAAGCCGCGTGTGCTTCCTACCCAGCAATCCTGCTGTGCGTGATTTTTTATTTCACCTACACATCAACAAATTTTGTTGGGAGACAGTATGAGCGAAGTCGAGTCAACCCTCAAATCCACGGTGAAGGAGAAGTACGGCCAGGCGGCCCTGCGCGTCGCCGAGGGTGCCACTTCGAGCTCTTGCTGTGGATCTAGTGCATGCTGCGGCGCGACTACGGACGCCTGGGATCCGATCACGACAAACCTCTACGACGAGCATCAGAAGGCTGGTATCCCTGTCGAGGCAGTTCTCGCATCACTCGGTTGCGGAAATCCAACCGCGCTCGCTACGCTGAACGAAGGCGAGACGGTCCTCGATCTGGGATCCGGTGGCGGAATCGACGTGCTGCTATCAGCGAAACGAGTCGGACCAACTGGGAAAGCGTACGGGCTCGACATGACCGATGAGATGCTGGCGCTCGCCAACGACAACAAGCGTCGAGCCGGCGCCGAGAATGTCGAGTTCCTCAAGGGCGAGATCGAAAACATTCCTCTACCCAACGAGTCCGTCGACGTCATTATCTCCAACTGCGTGATCAACCTTTCCGGCGACAAGCGGAGAGTGCTGAGTGAGGCCTTCCGTGTGCTCAAGCCGGGCGGCAGATTCGCGGTGTCGGACGTCGTCGTACGCGGCGACGTTCCGCCAGAGGTAAAGAGCAACATGGAGTTGTGGATCGGATGCGTCGCCGGTGCGCTCGAGGAGCAGGAGTTCCTCGGACTTTTGCGCGAGGTAGGGTTCGCCAAGCCGTCGATCGAACCCACCAGGCTCTACAAGGCAGAGGACGCTGCAGCGTTCCTGCTCGGCAGCGGTCTCGATGCGCTGGACTTTGCATCACAGATCGATGGGAAGTTCATGGGCGCTTTCGTCCGCGCGACAAAGCCGCTCGCATGCTGTTACCCAGGCTCGCCATGCTGCGGGCCGGATTGCTGATTGAGGAGAGTGTCGGCCAAAGACCGGTTGCTCTCCACGGAGGAGCAATGTTTATAAGAGGTGCAACGAGCTCGGATTTACCAGCGGTCGAGAGGTTACTTGCCGCAAATGAGCTACCCGTTGACGGAGTGCGGGACAACTTCTCCAGCTTCGTCGTTGCGGATGATAACGGCGCGATTGCCGGAGCGATCGGTCTCGAGAAGTACGGATCCGTCGCGCTCCTTCGCTCGGCAGTGGTATCACCGGATCATCGGGGAAGCGGAATTGGCCGCCGGCTCGTCGAGCAGCTCCTCGAGCGTGCTGAAGAGGCAGGAGTTGACGAGATGTACCTGCTGACTACCACCGCCGAGAAATATTTTCCGAGATTTGGATTTGCCCGCACTGACCGCGCAGCGATCCCTGATGCGGTGAAAGCGTCGGCTGAATTCCGCGGTGCGTGTCCGGACACCGCCGTTGTGATGAGTCGCCGGATCGGCGAAGCAGCAAGGACAGGTCGGTGATGCGCTGCGCGATTCTCTCGGACATCCACGGCAATCTGCCGGCACTGCACGCAGTCCTCGCAGACATCGACCAGAGGCACGATGTCACGGCGACTTACCATTTGGGCGATCTCACCGGTTATGCGCCCTGGCCCAACGAAGTCGTCTCTCTTCTTCGCGAGCGCGCGATCCCTGGGATCGCCGGCAACTACGATTCGACGGTGGCGCACGACTATCAGCACTGCGGCTGCCGAGCTGAAACGGCGCACGACGAAGAGCTCGCTCACCTGTCTTATGAGTGGACTCGCACCCATGTCACGCCGGAGACCAAAAAGTATCTGGGGAGCCTTCCGTTCCGGTTGGATATTCGTCCACTCGGTGGACACATGTCGGGTCCAACGATCACTCTCATCCACGGCAATCAGACACTCAATACCGTCTACATCACCGAAGATCGCCCCGACTCATTTCTCGAAAAAATGGCAGCCTCTCTCGGTGCGCGTCCTGAAGATGCGATTTGCTTCGGTCACACCCACAAACCGTGGCAGCGAGTCGTGGGGGGAATCCAATTCGTCAACGCCGGCAGTGTCGGCCGGCCTAAGGATGGAGACTGGCGTGCTTGCTATGTGCTGCTCTCCGTTGGCGGGTCAGGACTTCGGGTCGAGTTCGTGAGAGTCAACTACGATGTAGAAGAAGCGGCGCGGGCGATTCGTGCCAGCGACTTGCCTGATGAATTCGCGGAAATTCTCAAATCCGGCGGCCTTCCGGCTCTCGCTACCGAACGGTAGACGCTTGTAGCCTCTTCGCCACCGCTTCAGCCTGCGCGAAAACTCTGAGCAGGTTCTCGCCGGCAAGCTTCTTCAGGTCAGCGTCCGACCAGCCGCGCCGCGCCAGCTCGGCAAACAAGGCTGGATACTTGGAAACGTCTTCCAGTCCCTGCACGACTTCGGTAATTCCGTCGAAGTCACCGCCGATTCCAACGTGATCGACCCCAGCGACTTTGCGGATGTAGTCGATCTGATCCGCTACTTGTGAGAGCGTCGCGTGCGGCTCGGGATGCGCAGCACGCCACGCCTTGATCTCGCGGGTAATCGCCGCAGTGTCTTTGCCATACTTCGCCTGCAAGTCGGTGATGATCGGACGCGTCGACTCGTCGTACCGCATCACCTCCGGTGAGACGAAGCCGACGACGAAAGGAACCATCACGATTCCACCGTTCGTCGCCACACGCTTCAGAATCGAGTCGGGAACGTTGCGTGGCACGTCGACCAGTGCTCGCGCACCCGAGTGCGAGAATATCACCGGCGCCCGAGTCGTGTTGAGCGCGTCACTCATCGTCGCGGCAGACACGTGAGAGAGATCGACCAGCATTCCCAGCCGATTCATCTCACGCACGACGCTATCGCCGAAAGGAGTGAGGCCGTTGTGCTTTGCCGAATCGAGAGCGGCGTCGGCCCAGTCGAGCGTGACGTTGTGTGTGAGCGTCATGTATCGCACGCCCAGATCGTAGTACGCGCGTAGCGCGCCTATTGAGTTCTCGATGGCGTGGCCGCCCTCGAGCCCGAGAAGCGACGCGATTTTCCCCTGCTTGAATTCGCGGCGGATGTCGCCCGCACTAAGCGCTAAAGCGAGCCGGTTCGGGTACTTGGCAATCATCTGGCGCGCAATCTCGATCTGCTCGAGCTGGACTCGCGCATAACCGGAGTCACGCCATTCGCCCGGGGTGTACACAGACCAGAACTGAGCGCCGACCATCCCTGCCTTGAGCCGATCGAGATCGGTCTGACCCGGGGTCCGTTTTCGCAGGTCGTAGGCGTCGACGTTGCCACGCGCGATCGAGTCTTCACGGATTCGCCACGGCAGATCGTTGTGTCCGTCGATCAATGGAGTCTGGCTGAGGATCCGTTCCGCTCGGGCCAGATATGGGTCAGATGCTGCAGGCGACGAACTTTGCGCGGAGATTGGCGCTATTGCGCCAAAAGTCAGCACGATCACGTACGACGCAAGAAGTCCAATCAGGCGTCGGGCCGTCTGGCAGGAGGTGTGTAAACGCATCGTTTAGGCTGGGCTGGCGAGTTACAGCGGAGTGAAGGACGTCAGGTCAGGGGAGCAGGGTTGGTCCCGGCGGCGAATCCAACAGCTCCACCGCCTCGATGCTATCCGCCTCACGAACAACCAGGCGTATTGGGTGCAGCCATTGCAGCCACGGCATCATGCCGCCGGCGTCATCCCGGATCAGGTTCGAGTCTATTCCGTTCGCGTCGAGAACGGCCTGGGCGACGTGCGCCTCGACTTCGTTGGCAAAGGTTCGTATGACCGTGTTGAGCTCTTGCGGTCGTCTCTCCATCTTGTTCCTAGGGCCCCGGCAGTGATTGGTGACGCGTCAACCGCGTCGGACCTGGGAAATCTACTCTCGTGGTTGGCACACCGTCTGCCCGCCTAATGGTTATGAACTCACCGCAGGCGAACATATGAAAGTGCTCTACAGATTATCCGCTCTCACCTGCCTCGCCGTTCTGGTATTTGGCGCCGGTTGTCGAAAGGAAAGCAAGGCGAAGGAGGTCGCCAGCAACGCATCTGAGGACACGATGCTGCTGCGCGATCTGGCGGAGGCTAACAAAAATACCGCTGCTGCTTCTGCACTCGACAATAGTCTCAACACGGTCCGCACCAGCGGCGGAATGCCACTGGCTGAACCGGCCTCGCAAACTCGCCCGACCAATCGAGTGGGTGCAACGCCAGGTAGCGAGATCCTCACTTCCGGGCCGCGCATCGCCGCTCCGACAACGGCTAACGACGCACCGGCGCCGACGACGGTTCCACTCGATCGCTCTCCCGCCAACAGTTCCGCCACTCGCTCGAGAAGCGATCCCTGCGATTCGCCTAATCTGACCGACCAGCGCTACTGCCTGAACCGCTCGATCGTGGCTAACGACGCTGACCTGAACCGGACCTACCAGGAACTGGTTGCTCAGGCGCGTAAGTCAGGGGGCCCGGACCTCGAGGACAGATTCCGCCAGTCGCAGCGCGAGTGGATCAACCACCGCGACGCCGATTGCACGGCAGAGACCCAGAGTCAGGAGGGGAAATTGTGGGCGAAGGCACGGGCGCGGTGCCTTGCTGACTATTCGTCGAAGAGGACCGCGGAGTTGCAACGGAACCTGAGCAGCCTTCGTGGGCAATAACCAACTCACATCACGCAACTCAAAGTCTTCTTAGGCACCCGTTCCGTTGCCTTAGAAGACTTTGAGTTCCAAGATGCCAGTTGTAGTTCACCGGATATTGGACCCGAGTTTGGTCCCGGCACTGGCGAGCGCCCGACCCTGTAACAGCCCATCGATCTCCGATGCCGCGACCGGCCGCGGCCCGATCCAGCCATTCCCATAGGAGCGGGTCGGCACGGAGACATTGGCAAGGCCGCCGGTTGGACTGATCTCAACCACAGCCGTCGCGTCGATCACGCCCTGGTTGCCGCTGTTGATGACGAGCACCCATCTGCCGACTGCGGGGCGCTCCCAGCGGACGACGTACATGCCAGGCTGAGATCCGGGGCGAATGTCGAGCTTCATGCTCTGTCGCCTTCCATTCACCACACCTTCGGCGGTGCCGGTCACGGTCTTTGCCATGATCTGGCCATGGTGATAAGTCCGTACCGTGAGGAATGCGTCACGTGACGTGCGATCGAACGGATTGGCGGGATACTCGATTGCGATCCACGGTGGACCAGCCAGCGCAGTACTGAACGCTGTGAGTGTGAGCGCCGTGATCAGCGCGAAGGAGCGGAGCAGCGTGCGTTTCATTTGCATCTCCTGAAGAAGTTTCTGCTCCTACGATGCCGGTCGCGTCTTCAGGGTTTAACGCGCTACTTGGTTCGCCTGAGGGTCACCGCTCCTTTGAAAGTGCGCACCGATATCTTGGCGCCACCGTCGCCCATTTCAGTCGTCAGCTCCGAGCCGCGACCGAATCGCCCAGCCGTGGGAATGCCTCGCGATACGTTGTTGGTGATGGTACCGGCGATTGTCACCACCGAGAACGATGCATTCGTCCTGTCGGGAATTGCGATGTCGATAGATCCGCTGTGCGTATCGAAATCGAATGTGCCGCTGCGATCGATGCGTCCACTGAAGCTCACGTTGCCCGTCACCGTCTCGACCTTCGTGCGCTCGAAGACTCCGCCGTCTACTTTCACGGCGCCGCTAACCGTTGAGAGACCGGCGTCGGAGCTGGCACCGCGAAAGGTTATCACCCCTGAAGCGGTCTTCGCCCTCAGCCACGCCGGTGAGCCGTTGATGTGAATGTCCCCGTCGATGGCCTCGGCATTCAATTCACGCGGATTGGCGGTGACATCGATCGTTGCGCTCACAGTGTAGAGGTCGAGCCCGCCGTCGACCCCGTCGATATCGATGTTGGCGGTGGCAGTTTTGATCCAGAGCCGTATCCGTGCCGGAACCCAGATCTCGAGGTTCGTCGGCTTGGGATCGCGCTCGTTTGCCGACTCGATGAACATCTTGGCACCGGTGTATCCGCCGCCGGCGTAGAGCTGATCACCCGGTGCGAGGGTTCCGCGAATCAGCACGGTGTCCTTGCTCCAGCCGTGGACGCGTACGCTCCCCACCATGTTCATGATGCGGAACGCGCCCTCCATGCCGAGTGGGATCCTGCGGTCGATCTTTTTCTGGGCAGCCAGTGGCGAGGCGACGATGGACATCGCTATCAATGCGCGTGCTAAACCTCTAAGAGCCACGCGTCATCTCCGTCGATCGACGCAACAGATCGACCTTCTGCTTGTAGTTCGCTGACAACATTTCGACGAGCAGCTTGTTCGATGGATCGCGCGCCAGCGCATTGCGCGCTTCGAGTATCGCTTCGTCGATGGTGCGCAAACTGGCTTTGAGCTGCGCGACAGTCTCTGGTGCCAGCGCTGCTTCCTGCTGATCGAGCAGATCCTGGAGCATCGCTGCCTGGCGAAGGTAGTTGTTCTCTTCGATCGTGAATGCAGCCAGCGTTGCCGGAGTCGCTCTATCTGGTGACCCCACGGCTGTCGGCGCAATCGCAGAGGTCGACCGCGATTTCATATAGAGCGCGGTGACAGTGGAAGACAGCACGGCGACCAGAACGGCGGCAGCCGCTGCCAACACCAGCGGCCGTCGCCAGAATGCCAGCCCATCGCCCAACGTGCGCGATACGACTGCCTTTTCCTCACGCAGAATTGCCGATCGAATGGTCGACCATGCCTCAGCCGGCGGATCGATGGACTTTGGCAGCTCTGCTGCGCGCGCCAGAACCCGCTTCAGGCTCTCGACCTCGGCGCTGCAGATCTCGCAGACCGCGACGTGGTCGGCGACCGGAGCGCGAGCATCCTCGGTTAGCTCACCGGTGACGTAGTCGTCGAGCAGATGCCTGATCACTTCGTGTGTCATTCC
>DASXSL010000049.1:0-10660 GCA_036506035.1 Gemmatimonadaceae bacterium
AGTCCCGATTCAACAGGCAAGTGGCGCGAGCGCGGGCATCCGCGCGGCTTTGGAACCTTCCCGCGCATACTTGGCCGTTATGTGCGGCAGGATTCCGTGATCACCCTCGAGTTCGCCATTCGCAAGATGACGTCGCTGGCCGCGCAACGCGTCGGCATCGAGGATCGCGGTCTTCTCAAGCCGGGAATGTTCGCTGACATAACGGTTTTCGACCCGAGCACGATCATCGATAACTCGACCTTCGAGAATCCGTCGCAACTGGCTACCGGCGTCAGCTACGTGTTCGTCAACGGGGTTGCGGTGGTCGATGGGGGGCAGGTGACGAGTGCGTTGCCAGGTCGCGCTCTGAGAGGACCTGGAGCGCGTCACTAGCGCTGATCGAGCGGCCACGAAAAAAGAGCCCGGATTCGTTTTCCGGACTCTTTTGTCGCGACACACTGGAAGCCAAGCCAGTTTTCTAGGACGCGAAGAATCTCCCTTCAACCGGTAGCGATGCGCTGCCGGCAATCTCGATCGCCTGAATGCCAAAGAGCTGATCGCGGAACAAAACTGATGGCGTCTCGGAGGCCGCGGGGCGAACGAGTCTACGAATGCGCGACAAAGCTCTCCGGACAAACGGGCGGGCCGGCTCGGCACTCTCCGATTCGACCAGATCCAGCTGGCCGTGCACAACGACGCTGCGCCACTCGGGTGCCTCGTTGTACTCATCGACCTGGAATGCGACGGGAGCATTTCGCGGAAGGTATGCGGCGGCGGCGGTGCGCCCGTAGATCCAGCCGTTGAGGTACACGTAATTGATCGGAAGTAGCTGCACGCGGCCATCCAGAGCGAAAGCAATTCTGCCAACATCGTTGCGAACCAGAACCGCCTCGCTTTGCGACGGTCTCAATGTCTTGAAGAGAGGCAAGTTCTGCGGAGAGGCTGGAAGCGGAAAGAGATTCGGGCTGGTCGTCCCTTCCTTCTGCAGCGGCTGGGCATTTCGCATATCGGTACCTCGATCGTGATTGCTTCTATTCAGGATACGATTCGAGCGTACGGCTAACTGTCGGAGTTCACCTCAAACTTCGTCGGCAGCTGACTGAATTATCGAGGCTTAACCCCGATCGATCTTGAGGAAAATCCTTACAGTCTAGTCCGTCAGAAGTCCGATCTTCAGCGCAAAGTCGACGTAATCGCTGCGGTGGGTGAGTCCAAGCTTCTCGTTGATGCGCTGCTTATAGGTGTCGACGGTTTTTGGGCTGATGAACAGCTTTTCACCGATCTCCGGTGCACTGTAGCCACGGGCAACGAACCTGAGAACATTCTGCTCGCGTTCGGTTAGCTTCTCGAATTTGGTGCGCTCATCGGCGTGCTCGGCTCTGCGCTGGATCCGCTGCGCCAAAGCGCGCGCGGCTGACGGCTGCATGTAAACGTCGCCGTGTGCGACGGCACGCACTGCATCGATCAGCTCCCGATCGGCGGCGCTCTTTACCAGGTAGCCGCTCGCACCTGCCTCGAGCAGCGGAACCAGATAGGAATCTTCGGCGTGCATGGTGAGGATGAGCACCTTCGAGCGCGCTTTCTTTCCGACGAGTGCCTTGGTAGCCTCTGCTCCGTCCATCTCTCCCATCGACAGGTCCATTACGATCACATCTGGATCAAGCCGCTCGGCGAGCGAGATGGCGTCTTTGCCGGTGGAGCCCTCACCGATGACCTGGATGTCCTTGGCGCTGCCGAGCACGGCTTTAAGACCGGCGCGCACGACAGCATGGTCGTCGACGAGTACTACCTTGATGATGTCGTCTTTCAGGCTGCCTCCGTGGACATCCCTACCCAGGCTCTGACCCGAGTACCGCGGTCCTTTGTACTATCAATATGGAGATCACCGCCGGCAAGGGAGAGTCGCTCCCGCATCTTGGCGAACCTCGCGTCCGCGCGCTTTTTCTCCAGCGGTCCATCAAGGCCGCGACCGTCGTCGGCGACTTCCAGCTCGACATAACCGGGCAAGGCGAACAGAGTCAGGCTGGCGCTAGCGGCGTCGGCATGCGTTTCCACGTTGCGTAGCGCCTCCTGAGCGATGCGGTACATAGTCGACGATACGGCAGGGGGAATCACCACCCCCGAAACATCGACTTTGGTTTTCACGTCGATGAGCGAGCGTTGACGTGTCGCATCCGCGAGCGCTTCCAATGCGCTTGGCAGCCCGAGGTCGGTTGTCACGCGCGGATGAAGCGAACGCGAGACGTTGCGGATCTCCTCAATTGCGGTCCGCAGCAGTTGCCGTACCTCCGCCAACCGTGGCGATGCCTGATGATCGCCGATCTCGTAAGCCGCTGCCGCAGCCTGAAAGCTGGCGGCGGCGAGCGACTGGCCTACTGATTCGTGAAGCTCGCGAGCAACCCGGGCACGTTCCTTTTCCTCGGCGTAAACAACCTCGGCACCAAGTTTCCGCATCCGTTCGCGACCAGCGGCGAGTTTGTCGAGCATGTCATTGATCGTCGTTGACAGCTGGGCCAGATCACGATCAGCGATGACGGACGCTGGAACGCGCTCCGACAGACGCCCCGCTGACACACGGCGGGCAACGTGTTCGAGCGTGGTAATTGGACGAAGCGCTAGCCTCACCAGGGCAAAGTTGGCGATTGCGCCGATGCAGAGGGCGCCTACTACCACGAGGACGTCCGTCAAACGTCCCGGGTTCAAGTGGAACGGACCGAACAGCACGAACACGGCGACGCCAAGGATCACGAGGTTCGCTCCAAGTAGCTTCAGCTCGAGCGGAATCCCCAGAATCTCGCGCAGCAACCGCTGTATCATCGGCGCTCCGGTCAGGGAGAATCGATTTCGCTCGAACGAGGCGGCACGTGAGATGGAAATCATCTGACGATCAGTTCACGATAAGAGCGGTGACCATACCGAACATTCCGTGATCCGATTCCGCATGCGGAAGAATGTGGCAGTGAAACGCCCAGGTGCCGGGGTTGTTGCAGTTGACGATCACATCCCATCGCTCCCCGGGCGCGACGTTCAGGGTGTCGCACTTCCACGGAGCGGGCTGCGACCATCCATCTTTTGCGATCACCGTCATGTGCATGCCGTGCAAATGCATAGGGTGGATCATCATCCCCTCATTCATGAAGCGGAGCCGGAGCTTCTGCCCTTTTTGCGCAACGATGGGCTCTGTAGCAGGAAAGCTCTTGCCGTTGAAGGTGTAGCCGTGCGCGCCGTCGTTCAGGACGAGGACGTAATCGACGTCGGCCCTTTCAATGGGGAGTGGATCCTTGGGATCGACGATGAAAGCACCGAGCAGGCCAAGTCCGACCTGCGTCGCCGAGTTATGGTGTGAGTGGTACATGTGCGAGCCGGCATTCGGTACTGTGAACTCGTACGAATAAGTCTGACCCGGCTTGATGGGCGGCTGCGTTATGAATGGAACACCGTCCTGGTCGTTGGGCAGCTCCAGGCCGTGAAAGTGAATCGCGGTGGATTCAGTCAGCTCGTTCTTGAGCGTGACGCGAACGCGATCCCCCTCTTGAACGCGTATTTGTGGGCCTGGCACCTGGTCGTTGTAGGCCCACGCTTCGACCGTTTGGCCTGGCGCGGTCTCCCAGCGGATCTTCTTCGCGGTCAACTCGAAGATCTTCACTCCGTTCTTGATTTTCGGTTGAAGCAGCTGATTTCCCTTGCCCGCGGTCTTTGCTGGAAAGGCCTTGATTCCAGTTTCGTGCATCCTGTCCATGGCTTCTGCGGCCGCAGCTGGTGAAGGCGGAGCCGGATTCGGCGCCATGGTTCCACCGCTGTGATCCTGCTCCGATTGCTTGACGGCCTGCGCCGCGGACTCGTCGATCGAGCACGCCGCTAAAGCAGTGCTGGCGAGAGCGGTAACAGCGGTATTTCGGAGGAAGTCACGGCGCGAACCCCTTTTGCTGAGTAGAGCGCCTGGCATCTTTAGCTGATCGTTTGCGTGCATATCTCGAGGGATTAGTGATAGGTCCGACTTCTGCCCAAACTACGATTCAGCGGTTAGCGCATCTGTCGTGGGTTGGAGGATTCTGCGGAGGGAAATGCCCTCCTCTTTGTAGGGGATAATCCGACACCTTATGCCCAATCGGATCACACACGACATTCTGGCCGAGATTGTGGAGATCGCTGCCGACGCCGTGATCTGCATGGATGCGTTTCAGCGCATCACTTTCTTCAACAAAGGCGCTGAGGCGATCTTCGGCTATACGCCAGAGGAGATCATCGGCCAACGCATCGAGACGCTGATTCCGGAGCGGTATCGCGCCAATCACCCACGCCAGGTCGCGGAGTTTGGGCGTTCCAAGGTGAAGGCGAGGCGAATGGGCGAACGTCGCGAGATCGCGGGCCTCCGGAAAAACGGCGATGAATTTCCAGCTGAAGCTGCAATCTCACAGGTTCACCATGGCGACGATGTGATCTACGCGGTGGTGCTACGGGATGTGACGATTCGCAAGCGGTTCGAACAACGGGAGAAATTCCTGGCGGAAGCAGGCGAGAAGCTCGCCGCATCGTTCGGCTCAACGGAGACCCTGGCTCAGGTTGCGCGGCTGGCGATTCCTGCGATCGCTGATGGGTGCATTCTGGACAATCGGGTCGCAAATGGGTTTCTCGCCGGCGCGACAGCGCACGTCGATCCGGCGATCGAGGAAATCCTCGACGATGTTACTCTGGCGGGGGTGCGCATCCCACCGAAGGGTCACCCTCTCATAGAGGTCCTGGAACGCAGAGCACCGGTACTCCTCCAGTCCAACGCTGCTTCGCGGCTGCTCGAAGCAAGCACTCTGCCCGCTTATCTGCGGGCGATGAAAGCAATGAATCCGGAATCCGCGCTGTTCCTCCCGCTTGTTGCTCGGGAGCAGCTCATTGGCGTATTAACCCTTTTCCGTGCCAAGGGCGGCTTCGATGGTGACGATCTGCAATTCGCCGAGGATCTCGCTCGCCTGGCGGCACTGGCGCTGGATAACGCGCGGCTGCACGACACGGTGCGCGCGAGCCTTCGCTCGCGTGACGAGATGGTCGGCGTCGTCTCACACGATCTGAGGAATCCGGTCGCCGCTGTGAAGATGCTGAGTCGTACGCTGCTTCGGGGTGATGACCCCGCGCAAAACGAGTCTCGCAATTCCATCGAGCTGATCGCGCAGGCGGCTGATCAGATGGATGCGCTGATAAGAGATCTACTCGACGTCAATCGGCTGGATGCTGGCAAGTTGGCGATTGCGCCCGTCGCGGTGGATCCGTCGACGTTGCTGACTGAATCGCTGCAGACCTTGCGTCCCCTGGTCGAAGAGAAGGGCATTGCGCTTGATGTGAAGATCGAAGACGATCTGCCGAAGGTTATGGCCGATCGCGAGCGAATTCAGCAGACGATATCGAACCTCGTTGGTAATGCCATCAAATTCTCCTCAGGCGGCGGCAGGATCGTGGTGAGGGCGCGGAAAGATTCCGACGCAGTGGTCATCTCCGTGCTCGACACCGGCCGCGGAATAGCCGCAGATCAGCTGCCGAGAGTATTCGATCGATACTGGCAGTCCTCGCGCACCGATCGTCAGGGCGCCGGTCTCGGCCTCGCGATCGCGAAAGGAATCGTGGAGACGCACGGCGGAAGAATCTGGATCGAGAGCAAGCCTGGCGAGGGCACCAACGCTTCCTTCACTCTGCCGGCAGCCTGAATAAATCAGGGCTCATTTCGCGGCGGGCCTCCCAAGCCAGCTTGCCGTCCGCGAACGTCGCTGATTGCGATGCGAAATAATGTCTGGCGAAATCCGACGGGATCGTGCTCTGTCAATGCGCCGGGAACGATCCTGCTTACGAGCTCGGCGGCTTTCGCCCAGAGCTCCTCCGCGCGCGGACTGCCCCGCGGATGCAGGATCCAGAAACTGCCATGGAGCACAACGCTTCTCCAATCGAACACGTCGGTGATTTCGTCGATCTCGAACGCTACCCATTGGTTGTGAGCGAGCGTGGAGATCTTCTCTCCCTCCGAGGTGCGGCCATAGAGCCAGCCGCGCTCATAGACGTAGTGGATGGGTTGAATGTCGACGCGATCGTGGAGGGAGAAGGCAAGGCGGCCGACGTTGTTCCGCTCCAACATACGCTCGATCTCATCGCGGGAGAGCTCGCGAAATACCACGTCTCCAGGGCGGGCTGGAAGCCGAGGCATTTACGAACCCTCCACGATGATTCTGTACATTGCGACTCCGCGTAATGAGACTGATTGCCGTCGTTGAAACCTCGTGATGCAAGTGCGCGGTGCCGCGTGATGGAGCTGCGCGGCACCGCGCTGTCCGGTCAGAAGGCCACAACACCTTCGACCATGAATCCTTTGAACTTCCCGCCATTCCGGATGTCGGTGGTCGGGAAATCGAGGTACTTCTGGTTCACGAACTCCAGCTTGGTGAGTATGTTCGGAGTCAGGAACCAACCGCCACCAAACTGAGTGCGCTTGACGGTCACATCGGGAGACCCAACTTTCAGCTGTCCCTTAACCGTGTTGTAGCGACCGGCGAGGAACACCCTCTGGTCGGGGAGGAAGCGGTACACCACTTCGCCAACGTTCTGTCGCCAGGTGCGGTTATCAGTCTCACCAGCTGCGCGTCCCCTCGCTCTCTCGATATTGCCGAAGAACTCGAGACCCTTGAACTGCAGGAACGGGTTCAGGACCCAGGAGTGAATGCTGTTCTTGAGACCCGGCTGGATTGCACCTGACCAGGCTTGCGCTGTTTCGGTCGAGCTCGTGTTCTCCAACACGTCATAGTACCTCGACCCTGCTCTGTCGCCGCTGAACAGCGTGTTGCTGACAGAGCTCGCTGTCGCGTATTCAGAAGCCGTGAGACGCAAGCGCAGCTCGTTGGCAAACCTCTTGTCGAAGCCACCCTTCATCAGATAGCTCGGGGCGCGCTTGTCCGGGCTGGTGATCATGCCACGGCTCTCGCCGCCGGTGACGCCGCCCATCAGCATGAAGCCGTTGGCGCGGACGTAGACTTCACCGCCGACTTCGGTAGTAAAAGCATCCATGATGTAGTTGCCGACCAGCGCGTTACGGATTGCGTTGCCGTTGTCACTGCGACGGAAGTGCGCATCACCGTAGTTGATCTCGAAGTGACCGGCACGGATCGTCACGTACTTCATGATGTCGTTGAGGGGCTTCCAGTCGATTGGCGAAGCATCGACGAGCAGGTAACCATCCTTGACCCAGGTCTCCTGGTGGTGCCGCGCCGACGAATATGTCGTCATGGCAACGCGGATCCCCTTCGCCAGCTGCCCATTCAGATAGATGTTGGCGGTGGCGTTATTGGGCCCGTGTCCGATGCGGATCAATTTGTTGGCATCAGTGGTAACGCCGTTCGCTGTTACAAGTCTCGGAGCAGCGGTGTTGCTGTGATCGAGACCCTGGAACTGCTGGGTGAAGGCAGCGCCCCATTGCAGCTTGAATCCGTCGTACGCAACCGATTCATCCTTGGGCGGCTCGAAGACGTTGATGCCACGCTTGTCTTCGGGGCGATAGTTCTGGATCTCGACTTTCGGCGCCATCGCCATGAAAGCGCTCGGCTTCTTCGCTTCCTTGACTCCAGCGATCTTCTTAACCGTGTCAATCGTTGCCGACTCCGGCAGTGCGATCTCGACTGGCGTCGCGGTATCGGGTTTTGTTGACGCCACCAGTACGGCACTACCGGTTGTCATCTTGGTCCCCTGGGCGCTCGAGCCCGGTGCAACTGCAAACAGCGCGACCGCGGCAGTGAGAACGGTAAATGTGGCTTTCATGGTCGTCTCCCTTTATGAATGCGTTGTGGTCTGATTACTCGTTTTCTTGTCGAACCTTTACTGACCGACACCGTTGAACGCGGCGGCTAGCTGCGCCAGCAGCTCGGGCCCAGCCTTGAGATTGAACTTCACTTTGATCTGATCGCCGACCTTCAACCGGCCGAACATGAAACTCGGTGGCTCGATGCCGAAGTCGCTCATGCGAAGCGTCTGTTCGCCCCGAGCGACCGCCTTACCATCGCTCGTACGCTCGGCGCTGACCTGCATTGCGATCGGCCGTTCCTTGCCTGCGATTACAAGCGTGCCGCTGGTGTTCGCGACGAATGACGAAGGTGACGCAGTGCCGTCGAGGATGTCGTATCCCGATAGTGTGTACTTGATTAACTCGTTCTCGTCGGCCTTCAGGGTGTTGTACATGTTGCGATCCATCTGCCCATTGCCGCACGCCAGCGTTTTGACGACGATGTTCACCTTCACCGCTGCAATCGGGCGCGCCACCTTGGTCAGGTCCTTGGTGTAGCCAGGATCGACATCGACGTAGGCGTTGATCTTGTCGGTTTTGCAGTGAAAGTCGTGGAGCGTCGAAGTCCCTTCGATCGTCAGCTGAGTGCCGGGATCGAGGCGAAGACGAATCGCGCTCGCGCTTTGCGCGCTTGCTGATGCAGCCGCTGCCATCAGCGCCGAAATCGTCCAAAGGGTCTTTCTCATTTTCGTATCCTCATCGTGAGATGCGATTGCTTGGGTTCGCACTCAGGATACGAGTCAGAGTCGACTCCAACTGTCGGACTTCACCTCATTCTTGGTCGGTGGGTCACTGAACTTTCGGCATGAAATCCCGATGGTTTGTTGAGGGAATCCCCTACAAGGGGACAATTCCGCCTCCGGAGCCCAACCGGTAACAGGGAAACGCGCACAAGAAATCAGCGTTCCGATGACTACTTGAACGAAACGCGGTGCCGAGATTGGCGGATCAGGGCTCGAGTAGCCAACCCGTTCCACTGTTCGTCAACTGGAGGTTGTATGTACAAGAACATCATGGTCCCGACCGACGGCTCGGGATTCGATCGCGAAGCTATTCTCTTAGCGCTCCGCGTCGCCGAACGTTGTGAAGCAAAACTGCGATTGGTTCGCGTGATCAGTACCGGCGCTTTCTTTGGCGTGGCCGGAACACCGGAAGTCGCGGTGCCGCTTGACGCTGTGGGAGCACAGCAGGATGCTGCGCTCAGTGAGCTCTATGCACTTGCTGCGGAGTGCCGCAGCCTCAGCTCGGCGGACATCACAGTCGACCTGGAGCAAGGTCCCGTAGCAGAAGTGCTCGAGGGGTACGCCAAACGAAACGAGATCGACTTGATTGTCATCAGCAGTCACGGGCGTCGTGGAATCGCCCGACTATCCCTCGGTAGTGTCACTGATTCTCTGATCAGAGAAACAACAATTCCGGTTCTGGTGGTGAAGCCGAAAGCAAGCTATCTGAATCCTGAAGCAAGCAAGGAATTCCGGCACGTGGTGGTTCCACTCGATGGATCCACACTGGCCGAGCAAATCCTGACGCGCATCGTTCCGTTAGCGAAGCTGGAAGATGCCGAAATCACGCTGCTGCATGTTCTCACGCCGGAGAAAGACGATTACCGATCGGAGGAGGACGCAAAACTCCCGTGGTGGGAGAAGAGGGTGACCGGAGCGCAGACGTATCTCTCGCGCCGAGCTGGCGAGATACGCCGTCAGGGAGTAGCCGCCACCTTTGATGTAGTTCTTGGGGAGAAGGTATCGGACGCAATCACCGATTATGCGCGCCGTGAGGGCGCTGATCTAATCGCCATTGCAACACACGGTCGTGGCGGTCTTGCCAGGGTAATTCGCGGCAGTGTTGCAGATGCAGTCACCAAATCCGCAATGAGCTCGATTCTGGTCTTCCATCCCGACAAGGCCCTCGAGCGGAAGGCGCCGAGGCGACCGGTCGAGAAAGTCGGTCAAGAGGAGTTAGCAGGCGTTTAGTAGTCACGGTGCCACGCCCATTATTGGGAACACATGCAGTCGCATGAGGCTCAGCCGGCGATCGCAAGGCGGATCGTCGGCTTTCATGAGGACGCAGAGCACCACTGGATGCCGATCAACCGACCCCGCGCTTGGGGTTGAATATCTGCCCCCAGTTGCCGCTCAACAGATTCCGGAGTGCTCGCCACACCACCCGAACCAACATCGCGGTGAGGACGAGCAAGACCAACGCGATTAGCAACGTCAGCAACGGGTGATTCCAAACCAGATAACTCAGCGTCGCGAGCACGCTCAGCTCGGCGATGTTCACTATGCCATTCGTCACCGGCTCCGGTGATGCATCGACGGCTACCCGCAGACCCAGCCTGGTCACATGGGTCGCCAAGCCGAGTCCACCGCCGAGGAGTCCCGCGGCGAGAATGAGTGACGGGTCAGCGTGCCAGGCAGTAGCGACAGCAAGTACTGCGGCGGCTGGCGGTCTGATAAAAGTGTGCGCCGCTTCCCAAAGCGATGCTACGCCGGGAATGAGCGTAGCGAGGAACTCGATCACGGCGAGAACCGTTGCCACGCCGATCACGAGCGGATGCGTGAGTGCGCTTAGCAATCCAGGGAGCGGAGCGATCCAGCCCGCACGCGTACCCAATCCCAACAGAGCAACCGTCGCGTACAGGCTGATGCCGGACAGGTAGGCAAGTCCGAGCGATTGAGCGAGAGTGATCACGGATTGCACAGGGCTGAACCTAGACCGCGCCTTCCCAAAAAACAAAGAGCCCGGGATTTCTCCCGGGCTCCTGCTTCAGGATTGACTCGATTAAAACTATCAGGTGCAGGTGATTACACCGTTGACCATCTGACATGTATGAGCCGACTGCGAGTGCGTGGCTGTTCCACTCCAGGACGG
>DASXSL010000050.1:0-17694 GCA_036506035.1 Gemmatimonadaceae bacterium
GACGAGACGCTGGATATCGGACCGGAGGAACCGCCTCAGCCCGGCGCCGTGGTGCGTCCCGAGCCGACGGTGCACGTTGGCGGCAGGAGCTCGTCGCTAAGCAAGGCGATGGCGCCTGCTGCGATCCCCGGAATTCCCGGCGGGCCTACGGCCAAAGCCGACTGGAGCAACGTTGGGCGCAACGATCCGTGCCCGTGCGGCTCGGGGAAGAAGTTCAAGAAGTGTCACGGCGCTAATCTTTGAGGGCCGACTGATTGCGCGGACGTCAAGGCGGGCCGTGTTGCGCGGCTAGATCAACGGCCCGCCTTGACAGTTCGCAGCAGTCCGCCGATGACATCCGCCGCCCCCCGGTGCCGGGGTGCCGCCTGCGGGAAGCAATAGTCTCGATCTCAAACTCACGGAGATCGAATGACACTCACCATTCGCGAGCTTCCCGCCGCCGAACGGCCCCGCGAAAGGCTGAGAAGCCATGGCGCCCACGCACTGAGCTCGAGCGAGCTACTCGCTATCTTACTAGGGAGCGGGTCCGAGGGGCGGTCCGCACTCAGCATCGGTCAGGAAATCCTCTCAGCATGTCGAGGGTCACTGCGACTTCTGGCGACCCAACCGGTCGCTACCCTCACGGGAGTGCGCGGGGTAGGAACGGCTCGTGCTGTTTGTATCCACGCCGCGCTCGAGTTGGGCAGGCGAATGGCGGCGGAAGAACGGCAGGAGGGAGCGCCCGTGCGCTGGCCGCGCGATGTATTCGAGATCTTTGCGCAGCGCCTGGAAGACCTGCCGGTGGAGGAGTTTCACGTCGCCGTGCTCGATTCACAGCACCGGCTCGAGCGCGACATCACGGTAACGCGCGGGCTTCTCAACTCGTCGCTCGTGCATCCGCGAGAAGTATTCAGGGAAGCGATCGCGGAGCGCGCGGCGGCAATTATCCTGGTCCACAACCACCCGAGCGGGGATCCGACACCCTCGCCGGACGACAGGGTAGTGACTGAACAGCTCGTTCAGGCCGGAAAAGTACTCGACATCCCTGTGCAGGATCACGTTATTATCGGTAGGGGGCGGTACATAAGTTTCGCGGAGGCAGGGCTGCTGTGACGGCAGGCGCGGTCAAGGAAAAGGAAAAAGACACTCCTCTTCCGGCGTGGTTGAAGGAGGGACTCCCCGAACGTCTGGATCGGGAGCTGCTGGAGCGCGCCTATCGGTTTAGTGAGCGCGCGCACGAGGGGCAAAAGCGCCTTTCCGGGGACAAGTACGTCTCGCACTGCGTCGAGGTCGCCAAGATCCTGGTCGATTTGCAGCTCGACTCGACAACTGTCGCCAGCGGGCTGGTTCACGATGTCGTCGAAGACACCACCGTTACAGTCGACGACATCGAGGCCGAGTTCGGCAAGGAGATCGCCGAGATCGTCGATGGACTGACGAAGATCGGCCACCTGCCCCTCAATTCGTCGCAGGACCGCCAGGTCGAGAATTATCGGAAGCTGCTGCTGTCGATCGCCAAGGACGCGCGCGTCATCCTGATCAAGCTTGCCGATCGGCTGCACAACATGCGCACGTTGGAGTTCCTGCCGGCCGACCGACAGAAGCGCATCGCCACCGAGACACGCGACCTTTACGCTCCGCTCGCGCATCGATTCGGAATGGCGAGAGTACGTTGGGAGCTGGAGGATCTCGCCTTCAAGCACATCGAGCCCGGCGATTACAAAGCGCTCGCCAAGAAGGTGTCGGCTACCCGAACCGATCGAGAGAAGGCGATCGCGCTGCTCAAGGACCCGCTCGAAAAGCATCTAAAGAAAGCCGGCATCAATAACGTCGAGGTCACGGGCCGGCCGAAGCACCTCTGGTCAATCCAGAAGAAGATGAAGAAGTGGGACAAGCCGTACGAGGAGATTTACGATCTGCTGGCCATTCGCGTCCTCGTCGATTCTGTCCCGGATTGCTACCACGCCCTCGGCGTCATCCACGACCAGTTCACGCCATTGCAGGAGCGGATCAAGGATTACATCGCACAGCCTAAATCGAACGGCTACCAGTCACTGCACACGACGGTGTTTGGTCCCAATCGACAGCTGTTCGAGATCCAGATTCGCACCCGTGAGATGCATCGCACCGCGGAGTACGGAATCGCTGCACACTGGCGATTCAAGGAAGATTCACGCAGTGCCGACGAGCTTGATCGTGCGCTGCAGTGGTTCCGGCAGGTGCTCGAGCTGCAGCTCGACGCCAAGACCCCCGACGAGTTCCTCGAGTTCCTGAAGCTCGACCTCTATCAGGACGAGATCTTCGTGTTCACCCCGACTGGCGACGTCATCCAGCTTCCGAAAGGAGCGACACCGATCGACTTTGCGTTCGCCGTTCATACCGAAGTCGGATTGCATTGTCAGGGCGCCCGCATCAACGGCCGCATCGCGAGCCTTGCCCGCGAGCTCAAGAACTCGGAGACGGTCGAGATCATCACTTCTCCGTCGGCGAAACCGAGTCGCGATTGGCTCGCCCACGTCCGCACCGGACGTGCGCGCCACAA
This sequence comes from Gemmatimonadaceae bacterium, assembly GCA_036506035.1. Taxonomy (GTDB): domain Bacteria; phylum Gemmatimonadota; class Gemmatimonadetes; order Gemmatimonadales; family Gemmatimonadaceae; genus UBA4720. Next base: position 2,522 of record DASXSL010000050.1, read on the forward strand.
GATTCGTCAGCGGCTGCGCATCGAGGAGCACTCCACGTCCATCAAGCTCGGCCGCGAGATCCTGGATCGGGAGATCAAGCGGCGTCGCCTGACCAAGCCTGAAGACTCTCAGCTGGTGAAGGTGGCGAAAGCGCTCCACCTGCAGGACCTCAACCACCTCATTGCATCGATCGGTCAGGGCGACGTCAACGTATCTCAGGTCGTGAAGGAGCTGTATCCGGAGACCGACAGCGCGGCCGAGATGCCGAAACAAGGACCCCTCGATTGGCTGGTCGACAAGGTTCGGGGGACCACCAAGGGCGTTCGGATCCAGGGCGTCGACGGCATGATGGTCCGTTACGCTCAATGTTGTCAGCCCGTGCCCGGAGACCCAGTTGTGGGGTATGTAACAAGAGGGCGAGGCGTTAGCATTCACCGCTCGGACTGTCCCAACCTGCTGATGCTGGTGCAGGAGCCGGAGCGCCGGCTCGAGATCGACTGGAAGGAGCTGGAAGGCGAGAAGTTCATGGTGCGGCTGGCACTCGAGGCGACGGATCGCCGCGGGCTCTATGCCGACCTGGCCACCGCGGTTTCAGCAACGGGCACGGACATCAGGAGCTTCGAGCTGCACAGCTCCGACGGACACGTAATCGGCGAGCTCGCTGTGGAAGTGGGCAATCTCGCACACCTACAAAAAATTTTGAAAGCGGCAAGACGTGTGAAAGGTGTGACCGAGGTCGCGCGCCGGGAGCGTCTGCAGAGCGACATAAAGAATGGCCAAGGCGGAATTTGATCTGCGGGCGCCCTTCGCGCCCGCCGGTGACCAACCAAAAGCGATTGCGGAGCTGACAAAGGGATTGGATCGGGGTGACCGCTTCCAGACCCTGCTCGGCGTCACCGGATCCGGAAAGACGATGACGGTTGCCAACGTCATCAGGAATTTCGGCCGACCGACACTCGTGCTCTCGCACAACAAGACGCTGGCGGCGCAACTGTACGGTGAGCTGAAGAGCTTCTTCCCCCACAATGCAGTCGAGTACTTCATCTCGTACTACGATTACTACCAGCCGGAAGCGTACGTGCCGACGACGGATACGTACATCGAGAAAGACGCGTCGATCAACGAGGACATCGATCGGCTGCGACTGCGGGCGACGTCGAGCCTAATGGAGCGCGACGATGTGGTTATCGTTGCCACCGTCTCGGCGATTTACGGTTTGGGCGATCCGCGCAGCTACCGCGAGCAGATGGTGACGCTCAACAAGGGGCAGAAGATTGCCCGCGACGACATTCTGCGCTCGCTGGTCAAGATCCAGTACTCGCGCAACGACATGGGGCTCGAGCGCGGCACCTTCCGTGTCCGCGGTGATACTGTAGAGATCCTGCCGGCGTACGAGGAGCAGGGCGTTCGCGTCGAGATGTGGGGCGATGAGATCGAGCGGATCAGCAAAATCAATCCTCTGACCGGAGATACAATTGCCAACCTGGAGAAGGCGGCGATTTATCCGGCCAAGCACTTCGTAACTTCACGCCCGACGATCGAGCGAGCGGTCGCGCTCATTCGTGAGGAGCTGGCGCAGCGGCTGGCGGACCTGCGTGCATCAGGGAAGCTGCTCGAAGCGCAACGTCTCGAGTCGCGCACGAACTTCGACATCGAGATGATGCTGGAGATCGGGACCTGTGCCGGCATCGAGAATTACTCTCGGCACCTGTCGGGACGCGCCGAGGGCGAAAGACCAGCGTGCCTGTTCGACTATTTCCCGGAAGATTTTCTCGTCGTCGTCGACGAATCTCACGTCACGCTGCCGCAGATTGGCGGGATGTTCAACGGCGATCGCGCCCGCAAGCTGACGCTGGTCGACTACGGATTCCGTCTGCCAAGCGCGCTCGACAACCGTCCGTTGATGTTCGACGAGTTCCTGGCGCTGACTCCGCGGGCACTCAACATCAGCGCTACGCCCGCCGAGACCGAGCTGCGCCTCTCGGAAGGTGCGGTGGTAGAGCAGATCATCCGTCCCACTGGTCTGGTCGATCCGGAGATCGAGGTGCGTCCGGTGCGCGGGCAAGTCGACGATCTTCTGAACGAGATTCGCATTCGCGAACGGAGAGGTGAGCGCGTGCTGGTCACAACCCTCACCAAGCGAATGGCTGAGGATCTGGCCGACTATCTCCAGCAAATGGGGGTTCGTGTGCGGTACATGCACGCCGACATCGATGCCATCGAGCGGATGGAGATCGTGCGTGGACTGCGACTCGGCGAGTTCGATGTGCTGATCGGCATCAACCTGCTGAGAGAGGGACTCGACCTGCCAGAGGTCTCGCTCGTTGCGATTCTCGACGCGGACCAGGAAGGATTTCTACGCAGTGACCGCTCCTTGATTCAGACGGTTGGCCGCGCCGCCAGAAATCTGAACGGGCGCGCGATCTTCTATGCCGACAAGATGACTGGGTCGATGCAGCGGTGCATCGAGGAGACGAATCGACGTCGCGAGTTGCAGCAGGCTTATAACCGCGAGCACGGCATCACGCCGGTGAGTGTGAAGAAGAGCGTTGATCAGGTTCGATTCATCACCCGTGTTGCTGATGCGCGGACCGAGCGCGAGGAGCGTGAGAGGGAAAGAGGCCGCCGCGTCGCAGAGGCGAGCGCGCATTATGGGAAGGACAATCTACCGGCGCTGATCGCCGAGCTCGAGGCGCAGATGCGCGAAGCAGCGACGAATCTCGATTTCGAGACTGCGGCGCGGATTCGCGACGAGCTGTTCGAAGTGAAGGCAAAGGCGGGTCGTCAGGCGCAGGAGAGTCGAGGATCGCTGGCAGGCCTGCACGGCCGCTAGGATGCCCGCCCACCGGCACCTTGTACCTCCGCTCGCAGACAAGGGACACCTCCGACTCACGGAAAACGAGCTGCAGCACTGGGGCGAAGTGCTGGGCAAAGCCATAGCGCCGCCGCTGTTGGTGACACTTACGGGCGAGCTTGGCGTTGGGAAAACAACGCTGGCGCGCGCGATTTGCCGCGGCTACGGTGTGGATGACGACATCACCAGCCCCACCTACGCTCTCGTCCACGAATACCGGGCACCCAAGTCGACAGTGTTTCATATCGACCTCTACAGGCTGGAATCGCCCGAGCAGCTGACCAATCTTGGCTGGGATGAAATGGTGAGCTCGCGGTCGCTGGTGCTGGTGGAGTGGCCGGAGCGCGCCGGATCTCGACTGCCCGAGGATCATCTGCCAATCGATCTCGATTACGTTGCCGACGATCCGGGCAGACGGATCCTGCTCGCCGGGTAACACGTGGACGATGACTGACTACACGCTCGCGATCGACGGGTCTACCTACGAGGGAAGCGTAGCGCTCCTTCGCGGATCCGAGGTGGTTGCCGAGCGGACGCTGAAGGAAGGGGACGGAGCAGCGCCACGTGCAGGTCGGGGCGAAAAGTTGATGCCGGCGATCGCGGATTGCCTCCGTGATGGCGGCGTGAAGCGCGACGAAATCCGACGCATCGTCTGCGGCTCGGGACCGGGGAGCTTTACGAGCTTGCGTGTGGCCGGATCGGTGGCGAAGGGTCTGGCGGTGGGTTATGGCGTCGATCTGTACGCCGTATCATCGCTGTTGCTCACCGTTACCGGCGCACAACCGCCCCTCCCCTCGGGGGAATATCTCTCGGTCCTCGATGCTATGCGTGGCGAATTCTACGCAGCCAGAATCTTCGTCCCGCCCTGGCTGCCGCCGTTGCATGAGAGAGGAAAAGAGCTGACGCGACCGATCAGGCACGGAGTTCTCGCATTTCAGGCGGAGCCGGCCATCATTATTACAGCCGCTGATCTCGACGAGATAGCTGTGAAGGACCGCGACCTCAGGGTGATCGGACCGGGTCGGCAGATCGATGCGCACCCGCACGCCCGTGGCGTCGCGCCCATCATCGATGCTGTCGTCGCCGGCGCACCGGTGAGCCTCGCCTCGTGGGAGCCCGACTATGGCCGTCTCGCCGAGGCGCAGGTTCGCTGGGAAGCCGCGCACGGGCGCAAGCTGACGACGTGACCGCGCTCTTGAGGCCAGCGATTGACGCTGATCTCAACGAGGTCGTTGCGATCGAGCGAAGCTGCTTTGCTGATCCGTGGAGCGAAGAATCGTTTCGGCGTCTACTGCCGGGGCATCCCGCTATCTTTCAGGTGTTGGTGCTGCCGCCGGAAAATCGGATTGTCGGGTACATAATCGCGTTTGCGATTGGTGAGGACGCCGAGCTCCTCAACGTCGCCGTCGAGCCGAAATCGAGGGGGCAGGGCTTCGCCGGGCAAATGCTCGACGCAGTGCTGATCGAGCTGGCGAGGCGCGGTGTTCGGAGCGCCTTCCTGGAAGTTCGCGAGTCGAACCGCGCCGCGCGTGCGCTCTACGGCTCGCGTGGCTTCAAGGAGATCGGCCGACGGGAGCATTACTATCGGCGACCGGTCGAGGACGCACTGGTAATGCGAAGAAATCTGGAAGTCGCCGAGGGTGATGAAAGCAGAAGAGCGGGAAGTTTTGCTGACCGCTGAAATCGTTGGTTTGCCCGGGGTCTGAGCCCCACCTATACTATTCTGGGCGGGAAACGAACTCTCGCCAGGAGGCACAGTGAGCAGAAGTCTGAACAAAGTGATGCTGATCGGAAATCTGGGCAACGATCCCGAGGTGAGGTCGACGACCGGCGGCAATCGAGTCGCGACGTTCTCCCTCGCGACGAGCCGTCAGTGGAATTCGCAGAATGGCGAGAAGCAAGAGAAGACCGAGTGGCACCGCTGCGTGGTGTGGAACACCAAGGGCTCGGGTCTCGCCGACGTAGTCGAGAAATATTGCAAGAAGGGCGACAAGATTTACGTCGACGGACGGATCGAGTATCGCCAGTGGCAGGACAAGGACAACCAGACTCGTTACAGCACCGAGATCAATGTCCGCGAGCTGATCATGCTCGGTGGAGGTCGCGGGGCGTCGGGTGATTTCGATAGCGAGAGCAGTGGCAGGAGCCGGGCTCCGGCAGCCGCAGGCGCCAAAGCTGCTACCGGCACCGCGAGCGGGACTGATTTTGAGGATTTCCCGGGGGCTCTAGAGGAAACCGACGACGATCTGCCGTTCTAACTGCCTCAGGGCCGAAGAGTCTACAGGGCGGCCCTGCGTTGCAGGGCCGCTTTTGCATTCGTACGTACGAAGACAACGGCCTGCTTGGCGCTGACCGCTTTTGCGCTTAGCGCTAACCGCTGCAGACGACTAGACAGATCTCCCTGGTGCTCCAGGTAACTGCTGCAGTTTCCTTAAGATCTGTGTGATCTGTCCCGACGTAGGCAGCGGATGGCGATCAGCGACGGCAGCGGTCAGCGCCAAGCAGGCCGTTGTCTTGTAGCTTGGTCGTAAGCACTTCCAGCCCCGCTGGAGTGACCTTCACTCCCGGGCGCCCGTCCAATTGTTGACCCGCCTTGCGCGGGCCACTATCCATCCGTCAAAGCTCCGGGAGCACGAGTGACTGGTCATTTGCTGAAGACATCGTCAAGAACCGCAACGACTTTAACCGTCGCGTTGACCCTCGCCGCGGTCACCGCCGGCACCGCGCACGCGCAGGTGCCCACCACTCCCGACACAGCTCGTCCCGCGCCGCTCCGAGTCGACACGACGAACAATCTCGTCATGGCGTCCGATACAGCCAGGGAAGTGAAGCACGTGGTGAAAAAGGGCGACACACTTTGGGACCTGGCGCAGTTCTATCTCAAGAATCCGTTCCGGTGGCCGGAGATCTTCCGCCGCAATACCGACATCGTCAAGGATCCGCACTGGATTTATCCCGGTGAGGTCATTCGCATCTGGGGCAACGAGGTGAAGCCCGAGGCGCTCGCTCGCGCCGACAGCGCCGGCGAAGTCGTCTCACACGTCGTCACGCGTCCGGTCGAACCCACGGTGCAACAGACAGCTGGAAGATCGGACCTCACGGTATTTGCTTCGCCGATGAGCCGCGCCGCCGCCGCGATTCAGCGTGACATTATCGGCCGCTCGCGTGGCGGCGGAGTTCGCAAAGGAGAAGTCGAGGCTGCGCCGTATGCCGATCGTGGCGGCGGACCGAGAGGCGCGGGAAGGCTTGTCGCCAGCGTCGATCGCCCGGGCATCAAGACCACCATTGTCCAGTCGAGATACCAGATCAACGACGATCTGTACGTCGATCTGCCGAGAGGCGCGATCGCGCGTCTCGGCGACACCTACATGTCGTACGTGCTCGGTCCGGACCTCGGCGACAACGGACAGGTCGTCATTCCCACCGGCATTCTTCGCATCGAGAGCCTGACGCCGGGTCAGCGCCCCGTCGTCCGCATCATGAAGCAGTTCGGCGAGATCATGCTGGACCAGCGACTGACTGCTGCGCCAAGTATCAGCTTCCCGTCTGGAACGCTATCGCCGGTGATCGGTGGAGCGCGAGGAAAAGTCGTATACGTCCACGACGAGCCGGTGCTGCCGTCGATCGGGCACTACGTGATCATCTCCCCGAGCGCGAGGAACGGAGTGCAGGTCGGTGATGAAGTGACATTCATCGACAACTCGACCGGCCGTGCAGACGAAAGCCCGGCGCCACCGGTTACGGCGGCTGTCGCGCAAGTAGTACGCGTCACACCGTTCGCAGCGACGGCGATCATCATCAGGCAGGTTCAGCCAACGATTCGTGACGGAATGCCGGTGCGGCTGACTGGCAAGATGAGCAGCACGGAGTAATTCTTTCGCGGCCGGCGCGCCGCTGAACTGCGCCAAACGAAGAGCAGCCATTAAATTAGGCGATCAGATGATTGCGATCGCCCACTTCATTGCCGTCACCTTTTATCTCGCTGCGGCTGCCGTAGCTGCGCTGCCGTTTGCGCGCCGCGTCAAGGCGCCGGTGGCGGGTGTGATCGTCGCGCTGCTGCTCGGCATTGGCGCGCACGCGACCGGACTCGCTGGGCTCACCAGAGAAAGCGGTGCGGCATCCCTTACCGGACTCGGACCAGGCCTGTCTTTCGCCGGACTGGTGCTGGCAATTTCGCTTGTCGTCGTGGAGAGTCTGGCGCGCGAGGTGAGCCTCACGCTCGTGGCGGCGCCGGTCGCGGCGTTAGTGACCATGACGGGGAATCTGGCGGGTTTGCATCCGTTCCTCGAACCACAGGGCACTCGCGCCGTTTGGCTGACGATGCACATCGTGCTCAGCTTCATCGGGATCGCCGCGTACGCAACCGCGGCCGCCGCCGGGACCATGTATCTGGTGGCACGCCGTGAGCTCAAGTCCGCGAAGTTTGGCGCGATCTTCAGGTTTTTCCCGCCACTCGATACACTCGACCGCGTGAATCACGTCGCGTCGATTGCCGGATTCCTCGGACTCACGCTTGGAGTTGGTCTTGCCACTGCCTACTCGTTCGAATACCGTGCCGTCGTCATTCCACAAACCATCTGGGGCATCGTCGCCTGGCTTGGCGTCACCTCGCTGGCGCTTGGCCGAGTTCTGCGCGGATGGCAGGCGCGGCGGGCGGCGGTGATGTCGGCTGTCACCTTTGCCAGCGTCGTCGCGTTGTATGTCGTGTTTCGCATTGCATCACTGAACCGCGGACAATTCCTGTGAGCGATTTCCCAATCGCCTTGCATGGCGAGCGGATCACCGCTGTCGTTGTCGGTGGCGGCAGCGTCGGCACGCGCAAAGCCCTGGCACTCGTTGCGGCGGGCGCTCTGGTGACCGTGATTTCGCCGCTGGCAACCCCGGAGCTGGAAGAAGCAGACCGATTGCGGCAGCTGACGCTCATTCGCGAAGCCTATCGCAGCGCTCATCTCGAGCGAGCAACGCTGGTTATCGCCGCGACCAATTCGCGCGAGGTAAATGCACAAATAGCAATCGACGCGAATGCCCGCGGCAAGCTCGTCAACATTACCGATTATCCCGACGAAGGAAATTTTAACACAATGGCGCTGCACCGGTCTGGCGAGGTTGTCATTGCGGTTTCATCGGGCGGAGTCCCTGGCGCCGCGGCAAGAATCCGCGATGCCATCGCCGAGCGTTTCGACGGCCGTTACGAGCGAGCGGTTTCCGCATTGCGCGGACTCAGGTCACGACTGATAACAGGTGGGCAAGACAGGTGGAAGACGGCCGCACCCCAGCTGCTCGGCGACGATTTCTGCGATTCTGTGGAGGACGGATCATTCGGCGAGAAGGTAAAGTCGTGGCGCTGATAGTCGTTGGTGTGAGCCATACTACGGCTCCGATCGACGTTCGTGAGAAGCTCGCGTTCAGACCATGGGAAGCGCTGCATGCTCTCTCCCGTCTGAGGGGAGATGGGCTGATTCGAGAGGGCGTAGTACTTTCGACCTGCAACCGCACCGAGATCTACGCTGTCGAAGAGAACGGTGATGCCGTCGCCCCAATATCGACTCTCCTGTCCGACCGACTCGGCGGCGACGCCGCCAGCTTCGTTTACGTGAGATGCGATCGCGAAGCAACATCCCACCTGTTTGAAGTCGCCGCGGGTCTCGACTCGATGATCCTGGGCGAAGCGCAAATCCAGGGTCAGGTGAAGGACGCGTGGGAAGAGTGCCGCGCCGAGTCTGGTCCGATCCTCAACAGGATGTTCCAGAGCGCGCTCCTCGCCGCTTCTCGCGCACGTGAAGAGACTGGAATCGGACGCGGTGCCGCGTCGGTGAGCTCCGCCGCGGTGCAGCTCGCCAAAAAAATCTTCGGTGGCCTTGGCGGCAGGCGCGCAATGATACTGGGCGCTGGCGATGTCGCCGAGCTCGCACTCGAATGTCTGCTCGCCGAGGGTGTGCGAGTTGCCATCGTCGCCAATCGCACTCACGAGCGCGCGCGCTCGCTGGCAGAGCGTCACGGGGCGACGGCGATGCATTACGACCAGTGCTGGGAATCCTTGCGTGACGTCGACGTGCTCATTTGCTCGACAGCGTCACCGCATCCGGTAGTCACCGTCGAGCGAGTTCGTGGGGCGGTGGAAGCGAGAGGAGACCGTCCGCTTTGCATTCTCGACATCGCGTTGCCACGCGATGTGGAAGGCTCAGTGGGTGATCTCGAGAATGTTTTCCTCTACGACCTCGACGACCTCAAAGCAGCGGCCGCGGCTAATCTCGAGCAGCGCGAAGAAAACATTCCGGCCGCGCGTGCCGTCATCGCAACCGAGGTGCAGAAATACTGGGATTGGGTTGCCGCCCTCGCCGCGGTTCCCGTCGTTCGTGGATTCAGGGAGGAAATGGATAGGCTGCGTAGTACGGAGCTTGCGGCAGCTTTTCGACGGCTTGGGCCTCTCTCACCTGAGCAGGCTGAAGCAATCGAACATTTCTCGAAATCTCTGATGAACAAGTTTCTGCACGAGCCGAGCGTTCGGCTCAAAGCTGCTGCCGCGAACGGGCGTGGATTGGGCGTCGTCGATGCCGCGCGCTACCTGTTCGCTCTGGACAACAAGCCGGCTGATGTGAAGGAAGGAGAGCCGACAGACCTTGCCTAGGGTCCTCGTTACCGGCGGAGCCGGCTTCATCGGCTCGCACGTCGCTGACTATTTCCTCGGCAAGCAGTTCGAGGTCGACATCGTCGACGATCTCTCGACTGGAAAGCGCGCGAACGTTCCGAAGAAAGCAGAGTTCCACGAGATCAGCATCAACACCGCTGAATTCGCGCAGCTGGTGCGTGAAGGCAAGTTCGACGTGATCGTTCACCTCGCCGCCCAGATGGATGTGCGCAAGAGTGTCGCTGATCCAATCGACGATGCCACCATCAACATTCTGGGCACGCTCAACCTGATGGAGGCTGTGCGTGCAAGTCATGGCAGGCCGCGCATCGTATTTACGTCGACCGGCGGAGCCGTTTACGGGGATTTCAATACGCCGCCCAATGCGGAGATCTATCCGAAGGATCCGGAATCCCCATATGCGATTGGCAAGTTGAGCATCGAGCTTTACCTGGCGTACTACGGTCGCGTGCACGGGCTGGATGCCGTGGCGCTGCGTTTTGGAAACGTGTATGGACCCCGACAAGACCCGCACGGAGAAGCCGGCGTGGTGGCGATTTTCTGCGGGCGGATTCTCGAGAATCGCCCGCTCACTGTTTTTGGCGATGGAATTCAGACGCGCGATTACATCTTCGTTGGCGATGTCACACGATCCGTATGGATGGCGGCGACGAAGCCGCTACCCGACATCGGCAGGCTCGATGCACGCGCATTCAACATCGGGACTGGCATTGGCACCAGTGTGCTGGAGCTCGCGGAGAAACTGCAGGCGGCGGCCGGCAGCGACGTGCCGATCGAATTCGCGCCACACCGTCCCGGCGAACAGCAGGAATCCTTCGTCAACGTCGACAAGGCGAGAATGGTACTGGGTTGGACGCCCGAAGTGTCGCTGGCGGATGGTCTGGCGACGACCTACGAGTGGTTCGCCGCCCGCGCCGGTACCGCAGTTTGACAGGAGCATTTCTGCTGCAGATCGGACAGGCGATTCCCAGCTCGCCGATGGAGCTGGTGACCAACTCCACCGGCTCTACCAAAGTGGTGCTGGCGATTCTGATCGTGCTGTCGATCATCAGCTGGATGATCATCTTCGCGAAAGGAATCGAGCTACGGCGTGCGCTGCACGTGACACACATATTTGGGCGCGATTTCGCCGGCGTTCCGACACTCGACCGAGCGGCGCAGCTCGGCCGTGAAACAGGTGGGCCGCCAGCGACGATCATGGAGCGTGCAATGCGCTTCATTCACGAAACTACTCCGGCGCTCCACGGCACCTCCGAACGCTCGGCGCGTTTCAGTAGCGCCCAAGTCGAAGCGCTTCAGCTGGTGTTGGATGCGGAAACGAGCTCGGAACGGGACAGACTTGGTCGATGGGTTCCATCTCTCGCGACGATCGGTTCAGTGAGTCCGCTTATCGGTCTGCTCGGTACCGTCCTTGGCGTCATCGACGCGTTCATCGGAATCGCTGCCAAAGGATCGGGAAATATCGGGGCAGTAGCGCCAGGAGTTGCCGAGGCGCTCATTGCAACGGCCGCCGCACTGAGCGTTGCCATTCCGGCAGTGTTCGCGTACAACATCTTTGCAGCGCGACTCAACAAGATCGAAGGCGAGCTGGAGAGCGTCGGCTCCGAATTGATCGCGCTCATGGTCAGAGAGGGAATGATCTAATGGCGCGTCGTGGACGCGGTCGGGATCGACTGACGCTCAACGCCGAGATCAACGTCGTCAGCCTTATCGACGTGATGATGCTTTTGATGATCATCTTCATGATTACCGCGCCAATGATGCAGGGAGGCGTCGACATCTCACTGCCCAAGGCGCAAGCACGTCCGCTCGAGTCCAAGAGCGGTCTCACTGTGACGATCGATCGGCGTGGGACGATCTATGTAGATGATGCACGTCTCACGTTCAATCAGTTCACGGCCAGCTTCAAGGCGTTGGCGCAGCGACGAGGCAGCGGCGGGGTTTATTTGCGGGCTGACGATGGTGTGCCGTACGGCTCGGTAGTCCGAGTGCTGGCGATCATGCGAGCGAGTGGTGTGGGCGACATCGGACTCGTCGCGGAGCCTCAGGAATCAAAATGATTGCGCGCGGGGTTGAGTGATGCGTCGTGTGAATGGGTCAGGGTTAATTGCCCCCTTCACGCTCTCGGCGATTTTGCATGCGGCGGTTGCAACGCTCTTGTTCAGCACCCTCAGGGAGCAGAAACCGGTCGCGTTACCGCCGATGTATCGGGTCAACATTGTCGCCGCTCCTCCCGGAGAGAGGGCCATCGGTGAGGTGACGTCGGGGCAAGCGACGCCGACTACATCTGTTACCCAACCCACCGCTACGCAGTCAAGCATCCGGGAAACGTCCGTCCCGCAGCGAAACAGTCCCACGGCGGCGAAGGCGCCCAGTGTGACTGGCGCAAGAAAGACGGCCGCCAAGGCTGCCACGCCAACGGAGGGCAAAACTTCGCCCGCTCAAAAGGTGAGTACTGCAACGGAAACCAAGGTCAATCCGCAGACAAAGACCGCCGCGCCCAAGGCGGGAGGCGGTCCGACCGGTGGCAAGGGGACGGACGTCGCTACAGTGCGTAGCGAGGGGATCGAGTTCCCGTTTCCAGGGTATCTCAACAACATCGTTCGTCAGATTGCAATCAGATTCAAACCGCGAAATCCTGCTGCACGCCTCAAGGCAGAAGTGCGATTCCTGATTCACCGCGACGGCTCCGTGTCAGACATCACATTCATCAGACGATCCGGAAATTTCTCGTTCGATCTCGAGGCGCAGGGCGCTGTCGACGCCGCATCGAGCGCGCTCGCGTTCGGACCCCTTCCGGCCGGATTTCCTGATGATGTGTTGCCGGTCGTATTCAGCTTCGATCCGGAGTTCTTGAAATGAACTTCGTACGCGCCTTCGTCTTGAGCATTGTCCTTGGCTGCATTGTGGGGCCGCAGGTGCTCGGCGCGCAGGACACGACGACCACCGGCGTCCGCCTTGGTCTGACGTACCAGTCGGGCACGAAACCAGGTGTGATCGTTCTGCCCGTACGCGACGACGACGATGACTCGCTCCGTGTGATCATTCAACGCGATCTCGACTACAGCGATCGGATGACAGTGATCGCTCTCGATCGACCCACTCTCGATGGTCTGGTGCCGGCGCCCGGTGAGAAACTCAACTTCGAGCTCTTTGCCAAATTCGGCGCCGCGCTCATCGTGCGGATGACGCCGACCACACAGGGCCTGCACGTGGCAGCGTACGATGTCGCGAGAGGGCAGCTCCTACAGTCGGAGCATTTCCTGTATGACCGCCGCGATCGCGATTGGCGATTCACGGTGCACGGTGTTTCCGACCAGATCGAGCAGTGGGCTTTCGGAAAGCGCGGTATTGCGCAGACACGTATCGCCTACGTCAGCAACGGTGAGCTGAAGATCGTCGACAGCGATGGCGCCGAGACACGCGCGATTACGACTGGGCGTGGCGCGCTGTCGCCGGCCTGGTCCCCAACCGGCGAGTCAGTGGTGTTCACCGTGTTGGGGAATACCGGCACGCAGGTGCAGGAGCTCGACGTGCGCACCGGGAAGACGCGTCGGGTGAGTCAGATTCGGGCTGGCCTCAACATAACGCCGGTATATCAGCCGGGTGGTAACGCGATTCTCTACGCGCAGGGTACCGGTTATGGAACCGATCTGGTGCTGGCGGCACTCGGTACTGATTCGAGCAAGCCGCGGCGCATCACCATCGGCAGAGGTACGGACAACACATCACCCTCTTACAGTCCAGATGGCAGCCAGATCGCCTTCATCTCGGGAAAGTCGGGGACGCCGCAGGTTTATATTATGGATGCGGACGGCTCCAACGTTCAGCTGCTGACGCCGTACACGCCGGGCGTGCGCAGCTACCGTGCGAGCCCCGACTGGTCACCTGACGGTCGCGCGATCGCATACGAGCAGCAGAAGGGTGTCTTCCAGATCTGGATGATCGATTTGCGCGATCGCGTTCCGAAGCAGCTGACCAGCGAAGGTGAGAATGAAGATCCGTCCTGGGCGCCCGATGGGCGGCACATCGTCTTCACGTCGTCGCGGGGCGGTGACAAGCAGCTGTGGATTCTCGACACTGAGACCGGCCGCGCGCGCCAGCTCACCCACTCCCGGGGAGCGAGATTGGCATCGTGGTCGCCGATTCTGGCAAATCCGGAAGTAGGGACATATTCGCAATGACCAAACCATCACCGCTCGTATTCTGCCTGCCTGTCTTTCTCGGCGGCTGTTTCTTCGCGACAAAGTCTGATTTCGATAAGCTGCAAACGGACATCGTCGGCACTCGCGCCAGTACCAATGCAGCCGATTCGGTGCAGCGCGCCTATTTGATCGAGGTGAGCCGCTCGGTGCGCACACTGAGCGACTCCATCAACGCGCTCAGCAAGCGAGTCAATAGTATGAAGACCGCGACCGAGACCGATCTCGCCGCGATGAAAGAAGACATCTCGCAGCTCCAGGATCTGAGCGGTCAGAGCGAGCAGCGCCTGCGCGACATGCGTGCTGCCGTCGAGGAGAAAACCGGTCAGCCGGAGCCTAACGCCGCCGCGACCGACAGCACGGTACCAAACGCCGCCGCGCCGGCGGGTCCCGGTCCCGCGCAGCTACTCCAAGCCGGCCGCGATCAGCTCCTCAAGGGCGGCAATGTTGCCGCGCGGGCCGCATTCAGCGAGCTGATCACCAAATACCCGAGATCCGACCTCGTTCCGGACGCAATGTTTTTCATGGCCCAGGCGTTCGCTGCCGAGCGCAACACCGCCGCTGCCGACCAGCAGTACGCGGCATTGATCAGCAGATTCCCGAATTCGCCGCGCGTTCCGACGGCGATGTACAAGCGCGCTTTGCAGATGCAGGCATCGAAGAAGACCGCCGAAGCGAAGCGCCTCTTCCAGGAAATCATCAAGCGGTTCCCGCGCTCGGACGAGGCTGCCCTCGCCGACGAGCGCCTGCAGTCGATGAAGTAGGGAAGAGGGAAGGGGGAAGAGGGAGCGTAATGAGCGAAGCTCCAGGCCAAGAGATGCCGTTCCTGGATCATCTGGAGGAGCTGCGGAAGCGCCTGTTCTGGATAGCAGGCGCCGTAGTGATCGGCATCGTCGTCGCCTTCGTGCTGCTGTCCAAGCTCGACATCATCCGGCTGCTCGAGCGCCCCATCCTGCCGCTGATGCACGGCCAGAAGCTGATTTACACGCACCCGGGTACCTCCTTCCACATTCTGCTCAACGCGTCGCTGGTGCTGGGGATCATCCTGGCGTCACCGGTAGTAGTAGGGCAGTTATGGGGGTTCCTCGCGCCCGCGCTCTATGCGCACGAGAAGCGTGTGGTGGTTCCTGTGGTCGTCTCGATGGTCGCGCTCTTTCTGGCGGGCGTGGCGCTCAGCTATTTCGTGGTGCTGCCGCTGACGTTGCAATTCCTCATGAGCATAGAGTCTACAGCGCTGACGCCGATGATCTCGGCGACGGATTATTTCGATTTCGCCATCAGCATGTGCCTGGCGTTCGGCGCGGTGTTCGAGGTCCCGATTGCGATACTTGCGCTCACGGCGTTGGGAATAATCACGCCGCAGTTTTTGTCGAAGTACCGGCGACACGCGATCGTCGTTTGCCTGACGGCGGCGGCATTCATTACCCCAGGCGCCGATCCATACTCGCTTTTCGCGCTGGCGATCCCACTCTATTTGCTGTACGAGCT